>JBBIVI010000032.1:0-6144 GCA_037439825.1 Candidatus Nitrosotenuis sp.
TTGAGGTATTTACGTAGTCCTGCTCTGAATGTTTTTTCTGTGACAAAGTTTTCAAGCATTCGAAGAACACATCCTCCTTTATCATAAGATATTGCGTCAAAGATCTCACGTATTTCTGATGGGCTTTTTACTTTGACATCAATTGGATGTGACGAGTGTAATGCATCAAGTGCCATCGCAGTATTCATTGTGTCTTCCAAAAATTGATCCCAAAGTTTCCATTCTGGATAAAACTTGTCGACGAATTTGGTTGCCATGAATGTTGCAAAGCTTTCGTTTAACCAAAGATCATTCCACCATTCCATCGTAACCAAATTGCCAAACCATTGATGAGCCAGCTCATGCGAGACCACTTCAGCGATGTGTTGTTTTGTTTGAGTCGATGATGTTTTTGGGTCATAAAGTAGAATTGTCTCTCTGAAGGTGATTGCACCCCAGTTTTCCATCGCACCAGATGCAAAATCAGGCACTGCAATTAGGTCAAGTTTTGGAAGCGGATACTTGACACCAAAATAATTCTCATAAGACCTAAGAAGTTTCTTGCAGATATCCAATGAGAATCTGCCTTTTGAGCTGTTACCTTTTGTTGTTGCAATGCGTACGGTGGTTTTTCCGATTTTGCTTGATAAGAATTCAAATTCACCAACACCGAGATACAAAAGATATGTAGACATTATCGGTGTTTTTGCAAATTTGTACAGTGTTTTATCGCCAAGTTTTTTCTTCGATACGATGTTTGTGTTTGATATAGCGGTGTGATTTTTGTCCACAATTAGCGAAACATCAAAGGTTGCTTTTGCTGCAGGCTCATCCCAGCATGGAAACGCCCTTCGCGCGTCTGCTGCCTCAAACTGAGTTGTTGCCAAATACTTGGTTTTTCCTTGTTTGTCTTTGTATTGGCTACGGTAAAAACCGACAAGTCGGTCATTTAGTATTCCGGTAAAATCAATAGAAATCTGTGCAAATCCTTTGATTTTTTTTGGTAGTACGACTGTCAGAATTTCGTTTTTTTCATCCAATCTTGTTTTTGCAATAATTTTTTGGCCATTCCAGACAACATGGCAGTTCTTTATCTTTAGTTCTGCTGCATGAAGTGCGATGATATTGGCTGGTTTTGTGATTTGAACATCGATTATCCCCTTGCCAGAAAATGTAAAGTCGTTAAAATGCGGCTCAAAGGTAAGATCGTAGTTTAGTGGACGTGCCTGCATACATGTCCGTGATTTGAATGGCTTTATGTATATTTAGAAAAATAAGCTGTGTCTTGACTTTCGCTCAGCTAAGAAAAAATCAGATCGGTTTTATCGCTTATACATCGACGCGTAATATGAGTGACGCCAACAGTCTTGACAGGTGGGTGGACGACGGTAAACCAAAAAAGGCATTTGAGAACTCATTATTCCCACACGAACGAGTTACTTTGTTTTCCCTCAAAGAAAGAATCTTGGAGCTTGAGAGGATGCGCGACCAGATCCTATACGAGCTTAATAGACTCAAATCACTCTCAGAGAATAGACTCAAAGAAGGCTAAGTTTTAAAATATGTATTCCAGATACAAAATCTAAATGAAGCAAAAACTTGCATCCAGGAGAGTCAAGATACTAGTTGCCAAGCTTGGCCTTGATGGTCACGATAGAGGTGCACTGGTTTTGTGCAGGGCCTTTAGGGATGCAGGAATGGAGGTAATTTATTCTGGACTTTTTGCTACACCTGAACGCGTAGCACAGATTGCCGAAGATGAGGACGTAGATGCAGTCGCCCTCAGCCTTCTCAATGGCGCTCATAACACACTCTTTCCACGCGTAGTCAAAGAACTGCAAAAAAAAGGACTCAAAGACGTTTTAGTTGTTGGGGGCGGAGTAATTCCAGACGAGGACAAAAAAGGCCTCGAAAAGGCAGGAGTCTCCAAAGTGTTTGGTCCAGGCTCTCCGCTACCTGCAATCATTGAGCATATCAACTCAGGCGTTGCAAAGCTAAGAAAAATCTAGTTTATTCTGTAGAATCAGGCCACATCATTTTTCGCATTTGTTTGCCGACTTGTTCTATTTGATGGGCGTCAAGTTGTTTCATATATCTGTCAAACGCGTTTTTTCCGTTCTTTTGATATTCTGAGATCCATTCTTCGTTGAATGTGCCGTCTTGAATCATCTTGAGGACTTTTTTCATTTTCTCTTTTACCTCTTTGTCCATTACCATCGGTCCTCGTGTGAGGCCTCCATATCTTGCAGTCTCACTGACTCTTCGCCACATGCCGTTGATTCCGTATCTTTGAATCATATCTACGATAAGTTTGAGTTCGTGCAGAACCTCAAAGTATGCAATTTCTGGTTGGTAACCTGCTTCAACCAGTGTTTCAAATGCATTTACAACCATAGATACACAGCCACCACAAAGGTCTGCCTGCTCACCAAACCAATCCGTCTCTACTTCTTCTTTGAATGTTGTTTGGATTAATCCTGCTCTTGCAGAACCGATTCCTTTGCCTAATGCTAAAATTCTGTCCCATGCCGTTCCCGTCTTGTCTTGGTATACTGCAACTATGGCAGGTGTGCCAAATCCTTCCAAGTATGTCTCTCTGACTTTTGAGCCTGGACCTTTTGGTGCCACCATAATTACATCAACGTCATCTGGTGCCTTTATCCACTCCCAATGGATTGCTGCTGCATGAGAAAATGAAAGTGCTTTGCCTTTTGAGAGATTTGGGCCAATCTCTTCACGATACACTTTGGCTTGGATCATATCTGGAATTAAAACATGAATAATATCGCCTTTTTTTGTAGCCTCGGCAACAGACATCACGGTGTGACCATCTTTTTTTGCTTTGTTCCAAGTCGGACTTCCTTCCTTGAGGCCGATGATTACGTTGATGCCGGAATCTTTGAGGTTGTTTGCTTGGGCATCACCTTGTATTCCATAACCAATAACTGCCACGGTCTGATTTTTTATAGGATCTAGGCTGATATCAGAATCCTTCCATGTCTTTGCCATGCCTAGACTTCAAATTATTGCAAATAAAAACTATCGAAAATCAGATGGTGAGTATTTTGCCGCATTTTTGGCACTTGACTTGAACCTCGTTTGTCTGCAGCCTTTCAAACTTTTTAGAGCCGCACTTTGGGCAAATAGGGCACGACCTTAGTGGCTCCACGGTATAACCAGCACACCTAACTAATTATTTCTTTAATTGCCATTCGGTAAACAGTTGACTTTGCAGATATTTTGAGGCCCTTAATGCTTCAATTTGCATTATGTGTTGGTTTTTAGGATTATCCAGTTTTGATATTCTTTCTGGAATTTGTGCGAGAATATTTCTTTTATTTCGCCAAATGATGCATCAAGGCATTTTTCACACACTTTGCCTAGCTTTTCTTTTGCAATCAGTTGTTGCGATACACGATAGAATTCAAAAAGGATGTGGTGTCTGTCTATTCCGTGTTTTGTTATCTTAGTTGATTTTTCCCTTGGAACATAATCTTTTTTCCATTTTTTATCAAATGTCGATGTGTTGCCAGCATCATCGATTGCTTTGTTTTTGTCTACTTCGGTTATTGTAAACCAGATTCTGCCATGGTTTGCAATATGCTTCTTTGGTGGGTTGAGGGATTTGCCAACAACTTTGATGCCACCGTCCTGCTCTGTTTGCGGAATATCAATCGATATGGCGTCTGCGTTTGCTATAAAACCAAACATCAAAACAAAGGCCGCAAAACATGTTTTTAACATAAAAGTTTGAGAAACCCAATTCCATTAAGTGTTAATTTGTTTAGAATAGACACAATATGAACGCGTAACTCATACACCTCATTACTTGATGAGGCCACTTCCTAAAATACGGGTACTTTGGGATTCTGGTTTGAGAATCACGCATATATCGCCTTTGTTGTAGACAAGTGGTTTTTCGAGCATCAACTTCATTGGGCTTAGTGACAAGAACTTGGCTGGTTTTATTTGGAGTCCCACATTGATAAGACACATCTGGTTTTGGCCTATCTCGCCTTTGTAAAACTGACTTTTTGTAAAATCAATTTCTATTTCCGTAGCTACTTGTTCAGAACCCTGAATGCAGAGGACGTCACCGCGGTTTATCTGGTCTGGAGTCACACCTTTTACCGCAAGTCCTACCCTTGCAGGGGACATTGCTTCTTCTGCAGGATCATCGTGCATCTGAATAGATTTTATCAAAACGTCTATTCCTGCAGGCAAGAGTTTGAGTGTGTCATATTGTTTTATCTTGCCTTGCTCTACCTTGCCCAGAATTACAGTACCAACTCCCTTTACATCAAAGCAATGATCAATTACTACGCGCGCATTTCCTTCCTTTGAGATTGGGCCTAGCTTGTCGGTTTCTTCTTTTATTTTGTCCTGATCTGCTTTGAGATAATTTGAAAGAACTGTATTTTTTATCATCATATTCAAGGTGTTTTCATCAACATTATATCCATGGGAGAGAAGTCCTTGTGATTTCTTTAGTACGTCAAGTGCGATTATTTGCTCTCCTGTGAATTTATCCAGTTTGCCTACGTGAAAGATCACATAATCTGCCAAGTTAATAGTCTGTAAAAGCGGCTGTATCTTGTCTGGAAAACCACTTGGAGTAGCATAGGTCCTAATTGTGCCCGATTCCTTTTTGTCATATATTGTCATGTCAGTTGCCGTTCCTTTCTTGCCAAGCTTGGCAGCTATTGTCTGATCTCCAAGAACTACGAAATTTACGGATTTCAACATAAAACCAATCCCTAGGCATAATTAGAATATAGCGAATCTAAGCACGAAATTAGCTAGATTGTCAAAGATTTAGCTTGATTCTTAATACAAATTGTTATTCTGGTTTTGGCATTATCTTTCATGGAAAATCACCCACCACAAAATGCCAAGCCTGTGGATACTCCAAGCCATAATCATCCAAGATTCCAGATATGGAGGATTACGTGGCATATGCTACAGATGCGATGGTAATTGGCCTGAGTCCTGAAAACTTTACATGCTGTATTCCAGTTAATATGGTGTGACAAACTCCGAAGAGATAGCTAACGAGTTTTTAGAGATAGCAAGTGAGCAACGAGTAAGCATGCTTTTGAATTTGGCAAAAGAAAAACACATCTCTCAGGAATTGTAAAACGTCTTGATGCAACAGCTGCTGAGATTCACCGAATTTTCAAACTGCAAACGATTTCAAAGTTTTAATATAACTCAAAAACCGATGGTCTTTTACTAAAATCTTTTTTTGAATAAACTTTTCGACAGGTTTACCGAAATAACCCGAATAACCTAGAGGTTTTTCAATTGCATTGGAAGCACATATTTGTTTTAGTACATCATCATTGTGACTGTAATAGTTTACTAATTTTTTATGTATTGTTTTTTGTATTGCTTTTCTAATTTTTCTAGATTTTAAGATGTTGGCGTTTATAGACGAACCGAAAAAATACACAACGTCTACAAAATCTTTTTTATTAATTTTAGTAAGTGCAGTTAAGATCACTTCAGAACCTAGCGAGTGGCCCATCAATTGGATTTTTGTATGTGGATATTTTTTCTTAAAATCCAAGATGAACCTAGCTAGATCATTGCCATTTTTTCTTGCAATAATCCTGCCAATTTTCACTGCGTTATCTTCATTAAATTTGTATTGAACACCTTTTACATTAGAATCATAACTAAATCCCACTACGGGATATTTGTAGCCTAGTTGTTGTAATCTCCTTTTAGCTATTTTGAATTTTTCAAGTGCACCTTGTTTGTTATTTCTCATACCATGAACTACAATTGTAAATTCTGGATAGTTCCCAAGTTCTTTGAAAAATCTTTTTGGATAAAGATCATATGATTTCTTTTTTAGCGTCTTTCCAGTAGCAAGATCATAATATCCTCGAGTGGAAATCCTTGGAATCCTAGCTTGTAGCAAATTTTTCTTTGTGTTTTTTAATGTCGGAATCTTCTACTCTTGCAAATAATGGAGTAACTTCGCCCAATTTGTGTGACGGTTTTAGTTTTAGCTCAGAAATAGATTTCCACGAATTTTCAGATATTTTTCCAGTCATGCCTAGTTGTTGCCATATTTTTTCTGCGGATGAAGGTAAAAATGGATACAATGCTACAGATATCGAACATACTGCGTTTGCAGACAGATACACACACGTAGTC
>JBBIVI010000032.1:6154-10484 GCA_037439825.1 Candidatus Nitrosotenuis sp.
TGTGTTGGAAATACTGATTAAAGTACATTGAAAACTCCATTACTTTTTTGAGTGCCCTATCAAGATGGTTTTGCTCCATTAACACACCAACCTCTGAGGCAAGGCCTTTGATCTTTTGCTCTGCCTCTTTGTCTCTATTATCAAATGTGTCCGGTTCTGGTATTGCGCCACCAAATGTTTTCTTTGTAAATCCTAATGCGCGATTTACTAAATTGCCAAGGTTACCAATCAGCTCCGAGTTTATCCTGACTGCAAAGTCATCCCAGTCAAAATTTAGGTCATCTTGAGAATACGGATTTATCGAAATCAGGTAATATCGCAGATAATCAGCAGGATAATATTCCAAAAATTCTTTCAAACCAATATACCAATTCCTACTCTTTGAGATCTTTTTTGACTGCAGTGTAAGGTGTCCTCGTGTAGGAATGTAATCTGGGAGTTTGTATTCTTCGTTTATTCCAAGTCGCATTGCAGGCAAAAACAGATAATGATGGTATACGATGTCTTTTCCAATAAAGTGATAAATGTCAGCCGAGTTCCAAAACTCTTTTCCGTTTATTCCTTTGTCGTTTAGCATTTTGAGTGCAGTCGAAATATATGCCAAGTGGTTGTCAAACCAGCCGTAGAATACCTTTGATTCATCTCCAGGTATTGGAACGCCCCAAGAAATATCACGTGTAATATCCCAGTCTACTAGTCCAGAATCAATCCAATTTTGGACATATTTTTTGACATCTTTTTGCAGGTTTTGGTTCTCATTTAGCACTTTGTCAGCTTGTCGCTGAAATTCTTGAGCCTAAAAAAATAATGCTTTGTTTTTTCCTTTGTTGGTGCGGCTCCGCATATTGCACATCGCGGGTTGTCGATTTCTTCTGGGACTCGTCCGCATTTTTCACACAGATCTGAATACTGGTCTTGCGCCTTGCAGTAAGGACACGTGCCTACAACATATCTGTCTGGCAGGAATTTTTTGTCGTTGTTGCAGTAAAATTGGATTATCTCTGATTCGTAAATGTGTCCGTTTTCCTTTAGTTTTTTGAATACATATTGGACAAACTCGATGTTTTCTGGCGAGCTGGTGCGATAAAAAAAATCAAATCCGATATCAAATGCAGAAAAATCTTCATAGTCGCGTTTGTTCCAGTGTGCCACATAATCTTGCGGTGTTTTCTTTTCCTTTTCTGCCTGAATCAAAATTGGTGTGCCAAAATCATCTGATGCACAGATGTAATATGCCTCAACTCCATTTAACTTCAAAAATCTGGTAGTGACATCTGCAGGAAGATATGTTGATGCAACATGTCCTAGGTGGATCTCGCCGTTTGCGTAAGGAAGGGCACTTGTTATGATTGCTTTAGGTCTCAACAGTGAAACTTCACTCGTATGGCTTAAGAAGGTTTACCAGTTTTCTCTGTACGCAAGTTGTTTTTTTGAGAGATTGTCTATTTTGACCCCAAATGCGTTTAGTGCGTCGATTGCAATTTGTGTATCTATTTCTGCAGGGACCGTGATTACTCGCTTGCCAATTTTTTTGTAGTTTTTGAGCAAATACAAAATAGAGAGAATTTGATTTGAGAAGGACTGAGCCATTACTTCTGGCGGATGACCTTCGGCAGCCACTAGATTTGCAAGTCTGCCTTTTCCAACCAAGTATACTCGTCTTCCATTTTGCAGTGTGCATTCATCAAGGCCAGGCCTTACCTCGCGCACCGATTTTGATTTATTGAGAAGATAATCGCTGTCTATTTCAACATCAAAGTGTCCGACATTTGCCAAGATTGCACCCTCTTTCATTTTGATTATGTGTTCTTTTCTGATGATATCACGCATGCCTGTGCATGTGATGAAAATGTCTCCTATTTTGGCAGCTTCTGCCATAGGCATCACCTCAAAGCCATCCATGTGAGCCTCAAGTGCCTTTACAGGGTCGGTCTCTGTTACTATGACCTTTGAGCCCATGCCGTGTGACCTGGCAGCAACACCTTTTCCTACCCATCCATATCCTGCAACTACTACTCGCTTTGATGCAAACAACAGATTCATAGCTCTGAGTAGGCCGTCAATTGTGCTCTGACCAGTCCCATACCTATTATCAAACATGTGTTTTGTGTATGCCTCGTTGACAACAATTACAGGGTAGCGGAGCTTTCCTTTCTTTTCTATTGCCTTGATTCTTGTGACTCCGGCAGTGGTCTCTTCAGTGGAGCCAAGAATCCTGAGGGTTTTGTATTTTTTATTAAAATGTAGTTTTACATTCATATCTGCACCATCATCTGTAACTATGAGTGGTTTGTGATCTAGAACCTGCTCGATACACCAGTCGTATTCTTCCGGTGTTTCGTCATTCCACGCATAGATGTGAATTCCCTCCGATGCCAAAAATGCGGCAATGTCGTCTTGTGTGGTAAGTGGGTTCCCTGCACATGCTGCCACGTTTGCACCAAGCTCTTTTGCACCCATCAGCAACACAGAGGTCTCTTTTGTAATGTGAAGACAGAATCCTATTGTGATTCCCTTAAGTGGTTGCGATTTCTTTAATCGGTTAATTGTATTAGCGAGGATCTGCATGTGGCTTTTTGCCCATTCATAAGAAAGCCGGCCTTGTTCTGCAAGCGATGGATCCTTTACCTTGCTCATCATCGTATCCCAAAATTGTACACTAAAAAATCTTCTCATAGTATGATAAACTAAATATCCAACGTCATTTAAAACAACTCGATGGTCTGGAAAAAAGTAGCCGAAAAAGGCGACATTGAAAAGGGCAAGGGCAAAGAATACAACGTGGAAGGAAAAAGAATTGCAATCTTTAACCAAGATGGATACCATGGAATAGATGCATTGTGTGTACACCAAGACGGCTCTATTGCGCCAGGCAAGCTAGAAGGAGACATAGTTGAATGTCCGCTTCATTTCTGGCATTACAACATCAAGACAGGAGCCTTGCTTGATTATCTCAAAGATATCAAGCTTCAAACCTACAAAGTCGAAGCACGAACCGATGGTATCTATATCGACATTTAATTTCCATACGGTTTTTAATTCAATTATCTGAACCAAGATTAGTGAATACCAAGATACTAGACGAGATAACAAGACAGGATTACGCCAAGATCCAAAACGACATAGAGTCTTTTCTAAGACAATACCTAGCAGAGTCACAAGGCTTTGTGTTTGGCCTCAGCGGAGGTATTGATTCTGCAGTAATTGCACATATTTGTACAAGATCATTCAAAGACAGATCCCTTGCCCTCATCATGCCAGACAGCAAAGTCTCGCCAAAGGAGGAAACAGAAGATGCGCTGTATCTAGTAGACAAACTAGGCCTCGACTACAAACTAATTGACATCAGCATGATTCATTCACAATTTACAAATATTGTGGAGCCACACGAGATGGCACTTGGCAACCTACGGGCTAGGATCAGGGCTGCTCTGTTATACTATTATGCGAATTTGAGAAATTATTTAGTGCTTGGCTCTAGCGACAAATCCGAATACCTCATAGGATATTTTACCAAGTTCGGTGACGGTAGTGCAGACATTTTGCCGATTGTATCATTGTACAAATCACAAGTTAGAGAATTTGCCAAGTTTTTGCAAATAAAAGACTCAATTGTTGCAAAAAAAAGCAGCCCACATTTATGGAAAGGCCATTTGGCAGAAAACGAGATAGGCCTCACATACGAAGAAATCGACTCCGCATTGTATTGCATAGTTGACAAAAAAATGTCAGCTGAGCAGACATCGAAAACTACAGAAATAGACATAGACAAAGTAGAGAGGATCTACCAGATGCACAAAAAAAGCGAGCATAAAAGGATAATGCCTGCAAAACTGTGAGAAAGCCATGAAGATTTTTGATACACTAAGCAATCAGGAAAAAGATATTCCATCAAAAAATATTCGAATTTATCTGTGTGGAGTCACAGTCTACGATGAATCCCACATAGGACATGCGCGCACGATAATTGTCTTTGACACACTTCGAAGATTCTTAGAATCAAAAGGATTTACGGTAAATTTTGTCCAAAACTTTACAGACGTAGACGACAAGATAATCAACCGCGCAAATGCAGAAAAGACAAACGCATCGGAGATAAGCACCAGATACATCAGTCATTATTTTGAGGATTTCGACAAGCTAAACGTCAAGCGTGCCACAGTATACCCAAAAGCAACAGAGCACATTCCAGATATGATAAACCTCATAAAAGATCTAATAGACAGTGGCATCGCATATGTTTCAAAAAACGGTGTGTACTATTCTGTTTCAAAATTCTCAGAGTACGGCAAGCTTTCAAAAAAGAAAATAGAGGATTTAATCTCTGGTA
>JBBIVI010000033.1:0-10413 GCA_037439825.1 Candidatus Nitrosotenuis sp.
GTGAGGAATTCTTTTATACGATTACAAATTTTGCAATTTTTAAAAAATAAATCATTACAGAAAAATGTACACTAACAATTTTCTAAAAATAATTCTATTTTATGCAGGCGATAAAAATTGCAAGTATGTTGAGCGACTTTCTGCCCTTTTCAGTCAGAAAATAGGTCTCCGTCTTGTCCTGCTTTCTGTATTGCAGGAATTCTTTTGCCATTAACCAGTTTAAATAGTTATTAAATGAGTCCCACCGCAGTTTGGTCACCATCTGCAGCTGTGTCTTGTTTAGCTCAGACTTATCCCGGAAGGCGGCCCCGAATCGCTCCAAGACGTAGA
This sequence comes from Candidatus Nitrosotenuis sp., assembly GCA_037439825.1. Classification (GTDB taxonomy): domain Archaea; phylum Thermoproteota; class Nitrososphaeria; order Nitrososphaerales; family Nitrosopumilaceae; genus Nitrosotenuis. The sequence goes on from JBBIVI010000033.1 coordinate 331, forward strand.
TCGGCTTCAGGAAATTCGCTACGTAATCCTCTGACGGTAGCTTTGTCAATAACATTCCTCGATCCCTTGCTTTATCTTGCAATAAAACCTTACTGCTGTGTTGTATGTACAGCATGTATCACTAGTTGACGCTATGGTCACTCTATAATAAGGTAGGAAGATCCGAGGATCAGTGCCTCTGATTTTGGTATCTATGTTCTGCAACATTGTTCTGTGATTTTATAATACTCGGAGCACAGCAAAAATTTGAAAACAGAAAGATCTCGGTTTTGCAATAAACCACTAGCGATCTGGAAAAAATAGTTTAAGTTGTCCTAGCCTTTTGGTTTAGCCTTTTTACGCCGTTTGACTCAAAACCGTTCTTGACCAACTTGGTCAATACAGTAGAATAGCTCCAGCCTTGCTGCGTCGAGGAGATGAGTGGGCCTGCATGATTACCTGTTTAATGCATATTCATCGTACCTGAATCGTTATTTAACATAAAATGGTTCGAATCCGTCCAGACCCTTACTTGTTTTTGTCACTGACAAGTTGTTGAATGAGCGACCGCTGTTCTATAATTAGCGATTCTAGACTCTTTATTTTCTTTGAGAATCTCCTTTCAAGGACTTTGACATCAGTGTTTTGCCTCTTTTCTAGGATTGCCTGCTTTACCTGCACAAGTTCCTTTGAAAGCCCGCATCCACAATGTACACAATGAGATTTGTCGCTGCTATTTCGCTGCTTGCAGACAGGACAGATTTTAGGGAAAAGTATCGAGTTTTCCTTGTTTTCCTTTTTGAGGTTATGTAGTTTTAGGACTGCATCTTCTTGGTCAGAACTTGCCAGATGTTCATAGACTGCGAGCATGTTAGAACCCTTGGACCAATTACCGTAGATTTTTGCAACATTTCCAAGCCTTTTGCTGTATTCGGTCAAAGCGGTATGCCTGAATAAATATGGCCAGACACGCTTTTTAATTCCGGCAGCATGTTTTGCTTTTCTAAGAAAAATGGATAATCTTTGGTATGGGATCAAGCCATTTACGTTATCATGATAAAAAAGAAATGCTTCAGGGTCATCACCATAGGGATGTTCTGCGAGCCATTCTTTTATTGGGCCATAGCTTGCTACAAGAGTCAGTGACTTTGGTCCTGTCTTTCCTGCGGTATGAATACGTACAAAATTTTCCTCAAATTCAATACCGCCTATTTGGATATTGAGAAGCTCTCCAGGGCGATATGCCCCTTCAAGCATAACAAAAATGATTGCAATGTTTCTTTTTACGTACTTGTCTCCTAGCTTTTTTGCAGCTTGAATTAATCCAAGTACTTCTTCATCAGTTAGAAGATCCTTTGGTTGTATATTGCCATATCTGTCTTCGAATGATCCTGGTGTTATCCATTCTACAAGTGGATCATATGGCTTGCCTTTTTCTGCGTCAGCTATCTCATCATGAACTGCAAAATGATATATCCTTTTTAGCGCCAAAAGAGTATCTTTTTTGACCGAGTTTGAATAATCAGAGTCAGCAATCGTTTTGTGTATTTGTTCTATCTCTTCTTTTGACCACTCCTGGATTTTTTTGTCATCTTTGATCCCCAAGATTCTACGTATGCATTCTGCATAGTTTGCCACTCTTCCATGCGATTTGTTATCAAGTCGTAATCTGTCCAAAAACCTACAGGCTGTTTTTGCGTTGTCTTCTGAAAATCTTTTTTGAATATTTATTCTGGCACATTCGATTCTCTTTCTTGCGTTATGAATATCGATTGTTTTCATTATTTCAAAATAGTGGTATCCGACTTAAGGTGCCAAAATTTTGTTTATCACGGATTTTCATTATAATTGGTGACGCAGAGAGAGGGATTTGAACCCTCGGGTGCTTGCGCACACAGGCTCTCAAGGCCCGCGCCCTGCCGAGCTAGGCGACCTCTGCGGCATTCGATGACAGGAACCACTTAAAATTTGTTAGTGAATAGCTGCAAATTCAAAATTAAAAGAAAAGAAAAGAAGTTTGTTTTCTAGTCGTGCGCGTGTGGATTTTCTCCACCTTCGAGCTTGACGTATGTTCCAGCTGCCTTTTCGTGGTGCTCCAAGTTTGATTGATCAACCTTGATAGCTTGAGGTGGGCAAACGGATACGCAAGCCATACACCAGATGCAATCGTGTTCTCTGATTGGATCTGCTTTGTCTGTGTAGTCTTTGCGCGCTTCTTTTACTGAAGAACCAGTGCCTGCAAAGGTTTTTCCGACTACTTCGGTTGCCGGAATGTCCTGTTCAGTTCTATACCACTGAAAGACTTGGACCGGACAAGCTTCAATGCATGCACCGTCTGCTACGCAAGAATCCCAGTCAACTGCAACCATTGTACCGCTGACACCGAGTGGAACCTGTTTTTCGCCGCGTGCTTTGTAAGCTTCAATGACTTTTTCATCGCTGAATGCTTCTGCATCGCTTCTGCCTGGTCCCCATCTGAAGTGAAAGTGTTCACCATCAGCGTGGAAAATTTTTCCCAATGGTTTTAGTCCTTGTGGGAAATGTTCGTCTATTGGCATAGGACTACTGGTAGTGAGATATTATTTAAATCTAGGTGAAATTAGTACAAACTAAATTTTCTTTGTAACAAGATCAGCAAATTATAACACTGTTTTTGCATGATCGCTCCTTACGTTCATATTTTTTGGTTTAGAAATTGAATGGTGGATATTTTCAAGTACGACGTTTATCGTGGGCCAAACATAGGCATCTATACCAAGGTAAACGATAGTTTTGTTTTTGTGCCAAATGGATTTGCTCAAACAAAAGCAAAGACTCTGTCAGAGTATCTCAAGGTATCATACATGTTTGCATCAGTTGCAAACACAAGGCTTCTTGGAACCATGATGGTTGTAAACAACTACGGCATGCTGCTTCCAGGTACGTGCTCAGAATACGAGGTATCTTATTTGAAAAAATCAACTGGGCTCAACGTAGGAATACTTGATGTAAAACATACAGCGCTTGGCAATCTGATTTGTGTAAATGACAAGGGAGGTGTAGTATCCCCAAAGATACCAAAAGAATCTCTCAAAAACATCCAAGATGTTTTGGGAATAGAGACTATACAAAAAAAAGTTGCAGGATATCACCAGGCAGGAGTCATGGTTTGCGCAAACAACAATGGAGGAATAATTCATCCGGAAACAGACGATGAAGATGTCAGGACGATCTCCGAGGTGTTAAAGGCAAAGCTAGAGCCGGCAACCATCAACGGTGGAATACCATACATTTCATCTGGTATTTTGGCTAACAACAAGGCCGTAGTTGTTGGAAACCTCACAAATGGTCCTGAAATTATGATGTTGACAAGGGCATTTAGTGACTAAGCAAAGATTTTGCGTTTGATAATGCGCTTACCGGCACGGTGGTTTCCTTTCCATCGGCCATGTTCTTTATCACCACCTGGTTCGAAGAGTACTCATTTGGTGCGACAATTACTGCGTATTTTGATCTCGTTGCGTTTTCCATTTGTTTTTTGAACGGTCTTCCGACAAGATCAATGTCCACTGCAAACCCTTGGTCTCGCAGCTTTGATGCAATCTGAATCGCAGGCCCCATCAGATCCTCTTTGACATAGAGTACAGAGATCATACTGTCTGATTCCGGACCCAAGATGCCCTGGTTTTGGAGCGAGATGATTATTCTTTCTACTCCGCCTGCGACACCTGTAGCTCCGAGATCGTCTCGGCCAAATGCTTTTGGTAGATTATCATATCTTCCACCCCCAACCAAAGCCCCAACGTCCGAGGAAGCATCAAATGCCTCAAAGACTACGCCGGAGTAGTAATCAAGTCCACGTACTATACCAAAGTTTATCCTTATGTTTACAACCCCCCTGTTCTTGAGTGATGAGAAGAGATTGCGTAGTTCGATCCAAGCATCGTACTCTTTAACAGAGAAGATCTTTTCTACTTCGTCTGGCTGGCCATTTATTTTTGAAAAATTGAGTATTTGTTCCAACTTTTCCTTGGAGTAGCCTTTTTGTTGATATTCGCCTAAGATCTCGTCTTTTTTCTTTTTTTGGATTTTGTCTATTGCTCTAAATATATCAGAAATTACCTGTGGTTCAGTTGAGTCAAATATTTTTCCGACCACAGCTTCGACGAGTTTGCGATGGGAGATGTCTATTGTGATGTTCTTGAGACCTAATTTTGAGAGGAATTTGGATGTGAACTCGATTATTTCTGCGTCTGATTCCAAGCTTGGTTTGCCGTAGATTTCCAGATCCCACTGGTGAAAGTATCTGTATCTTCCTTTTTGCGGCTCGTCATACCTCCACACTCCTCCAAATGCAGCAATCTTTGCTGGAAGCCGCAGTGATTTTTGTGAGACAACATATCTTGTGAGGCCCACCGTAAAGTCGAATCTTAGTGCTACCTCTCTATCTCCTTTGTCTTTGAAAAAATAAATCTCGTTTCTAATGTCTGGGCCGCTCTTTGCCTCAATAACTGAAACCAGCTCAATTGGCGAAGGATCCATTACGCTGAATGCAAATGTCTTGCACGTGTCAAGAAATTTCTGCCTTACAAATTCGATGTTTGATTGCTCGCTGCTCTCAAAGTCTTTCATTCCTCTTGGCAGATTCAACTTGCAAAAGATTTCTAGTCTTTGGATTTAGGTGTTGCTACGTCGAGACGGATCTCTTTGCATTAAATATTAGCTGAGTACAGTGTTACTAATTGAGCTACAGATATTTGGAACATGCAACTGATGCATTCATCGAAGTTGAGGCTGCAAGCTTGGAGGAGGCCTTTGTCGTTGCTGCCAAGTCGGTGGTCGAGACAATAGTTGATGTAGATTTGGTTGAGGAAAAAAAGGAACGGCAGATAAGTGTAAGCGGTAAAGACCTGAACTATTTGTTGTACAACTGGCTTGAGGAGATGATCATACTTACTATAACCGAGGGCTTTGCTGCAAAGTCATTTAGGATAAGGCTTGAAAAGAATCAGGAATACAAAATAATAGCAGACATAAAGGGCGAAGATGTTGACATTAAAAAGCATCATTTTAAAGTAGAGATAAAATCACCTACGTTTCACCTCATGGAGATAAGGCAGGACGGCAGGATCTTGATGCGTTACCTCCTTGATTTGTAAAAATAAATAACAAATTGATTTTGTCAACTTTATGGAAGATCCCGAAATAGAAAGGATAAAGCAGAAAAAGCTTGCAGAGATGTTAAAACAGCAACAAGATACTTTAGCTCAAAGCCAGCACGGAGTAGTTGAATTGAGCTCTGCAGATTTTGATCAGGTTACATCCAAGGGTCTTGTCCTAGTTGACTTTTGGGCTGAATGGTGCGGTCCATGCAGGATTATGCACCCAGTATTTGAGAGGATGTCAAAAAAATACCACCACATTAAGTTTGCCAGAGTCAACGTCGACCAATGCCAAGATATTGCGATGAGATTTGGAGTGCAGGCGATTCCCACATTTATCATGTTCAAGGATGGCCAGCCTGCAGAAAGGATGATTGGTGCGGTAGGTGAGCCAGGAATCCACATGATTGCAAAAAAGTATCAAATGTAGCCGTAGGCCGAGTCTTGTTTTCTTTGTATTTCCACTATCTCGTTTAGTACCTGTTGTTCATCTGGCGACAGCTTATGCGAGAATCTTTCGATTAGTTTTTTTGCCTCAGAAGATGTAGGTAGTGAATAAAATACATCTTCTTCGTTGATCTGTCTTCCTATTGTGACATCTTGGATGGAGCAGGCGACTTCCTGGCCCGTTGTTGCAGACTCGATTGATTTTTTGCCGTCTTGGAGCTGGTGAATGACTCCAATTTTTTTGCCGTTTTTGTTCATGATCGGCATTTTCTGTCTGACCTTGCCGACATCCACTCTGATTCCAAATACTGCAGGGTTGCTGTTTCTAAAGACGAAACCTTTGAGAAACGTGAATTTTGCAACCGGCGTAAGCTCTGAGAATACTGCGTTTTCCTCGTTTGCAGTATCCTCGTCAACCCAAAGAGTGTAAGTATCAAGCAGGCTGTAGATTACCTTGTCTGAAAAGATCTTTACGTGGTTGATGTCTGCTTCTTCTTGCGCGTCTGGCAATATCTTGACGTTGAATGCCAAGATGACTCCAAGGTGCCTGTCGTTTTCCTTTATGACTTTGGCCTCAAGGACGTCGCGCCGGTTTACGTGGCCTATGTCTGCCTTTGCTACTGGGATCTGTTGTCGCCTCAGCATCTCGGTGAGTGCCTCAAGTGAGCCGATTGTGTCGCATTTTAGAATTATACCATTTGTTTGAGTGTCTACAAAGACGGATTTCATTTCCGACTCGATTATTTTTTTGAACTCGTCGATTTTGGAGTCGTCGCTAGTCACATAAACAGTACTTCCTGGTAGCACATCCTCAAGATCCGGCGATGCAATCTTGATTCCTGCTGCTGCTTGCACTACATCAACTGGTTTGAATTTGTCCCTTGGGTCGCGCATCTCATCTAGTGGTTTTGGCAAAAGCATTGCCTTTGGTTTTGTAACTATTACAGAATCGCGTTTTGCGACGATGACCGAGTCTCCTTTTTTTATCTGGCCGTCAATTAGGATCATGTTTGCAGTAGTTCCAAGGCCTATCTCGTCGTTTACTTCAAGAATTATTCCGCGACTTGGCTTTTCTTCTTGTGCAAGTCTTTTTTGCATGTATTGTTGTGTCAACCCCACAAGTACGGTCAAAAGCTCCGGGATGCCAACGCCGGTTCTTGCACTGACTGGAACTATGGCTACTTCTTTTGAAAAGTCCTTTACCCTGTAGAATGCCTCTGACTGGAAACCAAGAATGGAAAGCGTTCCCACCACGTTGTAGATCTGCTCATCAAGGGTGGTTTGGATGAACTGATCCTGTTGTTTTATTGCCTGCGAGATGTACGGCGTGTCGGTTTTTTTCCATCCTGAGATCATGTCCACTTTGTTTAGTGCTATTACAAATGGGACCTTTCTTGACTGGAGTATCTTGAGGCTTTCGTTGGTCTGTGGCTGAAAACCTCGATTCGTGTCAACTACCAAAATTGCAATGTCTGCTGCAGAACCGCCTCTTGTTCGCAGATTGGTAAACACCTCGTGTCCCGGAGTGTCTATTACCAAAAGTCCCGGTACTTCGTACTCTGATTTTGCAAGTTTTTCGTACAGCTGGCCGCACATCTTCTTTATGGTATCAGTCGGCAGAAAGCTTGCCCCGATATGCTGAGTGATTCCACCTGCCTCTCTTCCCTGGACTCCGGTTCCCCGGATTTTGTCTAGTAGAGATGTCTTACCAGAATCTACGTGGCCTAGAACTGCCACTATTGGCTGTCGGATTCGCAAGGTAGATCACTGAAATACTACCCTCTCTTCCTTTTCAAAACTTTCCTTAGAGTCGGATGCGTGAATTATGTTGTCAGATATTCCAAGGCCAAAGTCACCTCGAATCGAGCCGGGTGATGCCTCGTACGATTTTGTTGCGCCGACAAGCAAGCGAGTAGTGGCGATTGCATTGTTTCCCTCAATTACTGCAGCAACTACTGGACCTGATGTTATGAAGTCTACAAGCTCGCCAAAGAACGGTTTCGTGTTGTGCACGGAGTAAAATTCCTGGGCTTGTGGTTTTGTGAATGTAAACATTTTCAGTTTGATTATCTTGAATCCTTTGTTTTCAAATCTTGAAATAATTTGTCCCACTAGCTTTCGTGCTACTGCATCTGGTTTTACTATGAAAAGAGTTTGTTCCGTCAATTTCGTAAATTACTTTTTGATGATGCCGCCTTTTTGGTATTTTTTAGTCCACTTGAGTGTACGCGGGTCACGTTTTAGTACCAACATGTTTTTCTTGCATTTTGGAGAACAAAACCACAGAACCGTTCCGTCATTTTTGACGAGCATTGTTCCTGAGCCCTTTGCCACTGGTCTGTCACAAAAACTGCACGGCTTTACAATTAGACTCAATTTATCATCACTTTATTTTCTTGGCTTCGCGTTCTGTTTCACGCAACATCAAAATGTCGGACATTCTCACAGAGCCCTTGACGTTTCTTGTCAGGATGCGGCCCTTGTCTCGTCCACCTAAGATCTTTACTCTGACTTGTGTAATCTCCCCTGCAATACCTGTCTTACCTACAAGTTGTATTACTTCGGCTGGTACTGCCTCTTCTGTTTGGGGAGCGCTCATCGCTACTTGCCACCTTTAATCTTCTTTATCGAGGAGACAACTTCTTCGACGATGTGATTTGCATCTCCGGCATCGATGATCGCGGCTGCTGCTGAAGTCACGTCGATGCCAAGCGCCTTTCCAAGCTCCTGCTTGCTTGGCACAAAAGCATAAGCTGCATTTTGCTCCTCACAGATTATCGGAAGGTGCGCTACAACTTCTGGCGGCTCGACGTCTTCGGCAATAACTACCAGCTTGCTTATTCCGCGCTCGATCGCCTTTGTGGCCTCGTTGGTGCCCTTTCGGACTTTGCCGCTTTGTGATGCTACCCGCACCGCCTCCAAAATTGGATTTACAAGATCCCCTGGAGTTTCAAATTTTACATAGTAAGCTTTACCCAATTAAATCACCCTTCGGGATCATCTTCATTCCTTGGGTTTTTCCGCATCTCTTTATTAGTGTTAGCGTAAGATTGACTTTACTTTTCTGAGGTACCTTGCCATGATGTGGTCCAGCTTTTCCTGCGAGTCGGCCTCTGCGTAAATCCTTGCAATCGGCTCGGTTCCACTGGGCCGTACCATTACCCAGTTTCTCTGATCAAAGATTATTTTGATTCCATCTTGCGTGTCATAGTTTTTGTGTTGTTTTTTTAGAAGATTGATTACCTTTTTTGCCTGGCTTTTTGTGCAGCTTACTTTGTCCTTTGTAGTATATGATGGAGGGATCCTCTCCAGTTCCTTGCTTACTGTACTGCAGGAGCTTGCCAAAAGATCAAGCAAAAGGGCCACAGTCATGCAGCCGTCTCTGACCTCGTTGTGCCTTCCGTACATGAATCCGCCGTTTTCCTCAAATCCGACCAGTGCCTTTTGTGGTATCATTGTTCTTGATACTTCGACGCTTCCCACCTTGGTGCGAACCACCTTTGCGTTTGCCTTTTTTGCGATTTCCTCTGTGAGCGAGCTTGAATTAAGGCACGTGACCAGTGTGGAGTTTGGGTTTTTTTTCAGGATGTGGTTTGCCAAAAGCAAAGCCGATCTGTCGCCGCTTAGGATTTTTCCGTTTTCGTCGCAAAAAAGGCTGCGGTCACCGTCGCCGTCAAATGCCACCCCAAGGTCGGCCTTTTTTTCCAATACTGTTTTCGATAGGGTTTGCAGATTTTGCGGTGTTGGCTCTGAGCCTCTGCCAGGAAAGCACCCGTCTATATTTTGGTTGATAAGAAATGTCTTGCAGCCAAGCTCCTCGCAGAGCATTGGTGCGGCCTTTGCCTGCGCGCCGTTGCCAAGGTCAAGGACGACTTTGAATTTTTTTTGTTTTATTTTTTTTGCGTTTACCTGTGATTTTATTGCGGCAATGTAAGTTGGTATGACTCTCTTGTCGGTTCCTGTTTTGCCAAGCCTTGGTTTTTTTACCCATTTTTTTCCAAAGTAGATCTCTTCTATTTTCAGCTCGTCGCTTCTTGGTATCTCGACTCCGTCTTTTGCCACCGGTTTTAGGCCGTTGTATTTTGGCGGATTATGCGATGCGGTGATCATAATTCCTCCTGCATATCTTAGCTTTTTTGTGGCATACTCTAGTGCCGGCGTTGGCACCAGGCCTGCGCTGTTGCAGTCAAGGCCTGCCTCGTTGAGCGCAGAGCAGATAATTTTTGAGACAAGGGGGCTTGAGTGCCGCCCGTCGTACCCTACAAGGATTGGGCCTTTTTTGAAATAAGTTGCGATTGCAAGCGTGATGTCGTGTATGAACTGCAGGCTGAGCTTTTCTGGAAAGATTCCGCGGATTCCGTTTGTGCCAAATAGTCTGCCCATTTGCGTTATCTGCCTAGAGGTTGGATTTTTGTCTTGCCGGCATCTGCGCCTTTTTTGCAACCAGTGCGGCCGTGCCGGGTATTGCTACGGCTGCTTCAAAAAACACGATCCAGTCTGCGCCCTTGATTGGCAC
>JBBIVI010000034.1:0-6167 GCA_037439825.1 Candidatus Nitrosotenuis sp.
GTTCCACCTGCAATCTTGCATTAATTTCGATAAAGTAAAACTCGCCGTTGTCTGCTCTGAGAAATTCTGCAGTTCCAAGGTTGGTATAGTCAACTGCCTCTGCTGCCTTGACTGCAAGCTCACCTATTTTGTCCCTTGTTTTTTGGTCAACTACCGGCGATGGGGTTTGCTCGATTAGCTTTTGGTTGCGTCTTTGAATGGAGCATTCTCTTTCAAATATGTGTACTGCGTTGCCGTGTTTGTCGCGTGCCAGCTGGTACTCTATGTGACGGATCTTCTGCAGAAATTTTTCTACAAGTATTGCAGATTTACCAAAAGCAGCTATTGATTCTCCGGTTACGGTTTCGTATGCTTCGCGTAATTCCTTGTCGTTGTTTACAAGTCTGATTCCTCGTCCACCGCCCCCGTAGATTGATTTTAGCAAAACCGGATAACTTATTTTGTTTGCAACATCGAGTGCCTCATCTACATCTTTTACAAGATCCGGACTTCCAGGCACTGTTGGCACACGTGCTTTTAGCATAGCAGCTTTGCACCTCATCTTGTCGCCACAAAGATCCATGGATGTCGAGGATGGCCCTATGAAGTTGATCTTGTGGTCTTCGCAAAGTTTTGCAAAGTCAGAGTTTTCAGAAAGAAATCCATAGCCTGGGTGTACTGCGTCTGCTCCTGAGGCAAGGATGGCACTCAGTATTTTTTCTTGGTTTAGATAGCTCTCCCTTGGTGCAGCTTTTCCTATGTGATATGCCTCGTCTGCTTTTTTTACGTGCAAAGAGTTGTAGTCCTCATCAGAATACACCGCAACCGTCTTGAGCCCCAAAGCTTTGCATGTGCGGATTACTCTTAGAGCGATTTCACCCCTGTTTGCGATTAGAACTTTTTTTATCAATATCTATCACAAGTTGATGTTTCCGTGTTTTCGTGGAAGTTGTCTGTCACGCTTGTTTACAAGCATCTCTAGTGCTTTAATCAACATAGGCCTTGTCTTGGCAGGATCGATCACTGCATCCACTGAACCATTTGATGCTGCAACATACGGATTTGCAAATTTCTCGTTAAACTCTGCCGTAAGTTGTTTTTTGAGCTCTTCTGGGTTCTTTGCTGCATCAAGTTCCTTTTTGTTCATGATTTTGACTGCAGCCTCAGAGCCAAGTACTGCAATTTGCGCTGTCGGCCACGCATAGTTGATGTCGGTTCGCAGATTTTTGCTTCCCATTGCAATGTAAGCACCACCGTATGCTTTGCCAATCACAAGTGTGATCTTTGGAACTGTTGCTTCGCAGTATGCATACAGTAATTTGCTTCCATGTCTGATGATTCCGTTGTGTTCTTGGTTTGTTCCAGGCATGTATCCTGGCGTGTCAACAAATGTAATGATTGGAATGTTAAAGCAGTCACAGTACCTAATGAATCGTGCAGCCTTGTTTGACGAATCAATGTCTAGTGCTCCTGCAAGATAAAGTGGCTGGTTTGCAACAATTCCTACAGTGCGACCATTCATTCTTGCAAATCCGACTATAACGTTTTGGGCAAACAGTTCGTGCACTTCGAAAAATTGGTGGTTGTCATCTACAGACAAGACAATTTCTTTCATGTCGTATGGTTGTAACGAGTTTTCTGGAACCTTGTTGATAAGATTGTGATCCATTCTGTTTGGATCATCGTCTGTCTTTACAACCGGTGGCTCTTCTGCGTTGTTTGATGGCATGTATGATAGTAGTGTCTTTATTTTATCAAAACAGTCATACTCGTTTTTTGCGACAAAATGCGCGACACCGCTTTTTGTTCCATGTGTCATTGCGCCCCCAAGTTCCTCAAAAGAGACCTCTTCGCCAAGAACCGTCTTGACGACCTCAGGTCCAGTCACATACATGGTGCCTGCCTTTTCAACCATTATGACAAAATCAGTCATCGCAGGAGAGTACACTGCACCTCCAGCAGACGGACCTATACTTGCAGTTATCTGCGGTACTACGCCTGAGGCAAGCTCATTGTGATAGAAAATGTCTGCAAACCCATCAAGGCTGAGGATGCCTTCTTGGATTCTTGCGCCTCCAGAATCAATTATACCAATTATCGGACATCCTGTGCGCGTGGCATGATCCATGAGTTTTGTTATTTTCTTTGAGCCCATCTGGCTTAGTGTGCCGCCCAAAACTGTAAAGTCGTAAGCAAAAACAAACACCTGTCTTCCATGGATGGTTCCATAGCCGGTAACCACACCATCGGTGAAGAATTTTTTCTTTTGCATGTCATATTCGTAATAATGGTGAGTGACAAGGGCGTCGATTTCTGTAAAACTACCTTCGTCCAAGAGCAGGTCGATTCTCTCCCTTGCTGTGAGCTTTCCTTTTTCATGCTGGGCCTTTATCCTATCTTGTCCTCCAGCCGCAAGAGCTGTCTTTTGTTTTTCTAAGAACTTTTCAATTTTGTCAGAATGCATGGCCCCGCAACAACTGACAAGGCTCAGGTTATATTAATTTTAGAATAGCTACTCTCTGATTTTGTCCCGTCCACCTTTTGCGGTCCTAAAGACGTTCATGCCTATGTGGTAGTTCTCATACAGATAATCCAGTGTCTTTAGATCCTCTTCGGCCTGGCGGATCTCAAACTGGCTTGCCTCCGGATCGCGCTTGAGTCGCTCAAGTCTTTCCATTTTTTCTCTGACCAGTTCTGCTATTCCCACCTCGTAGTTTGATGTTCCTTGATATTCAGGACTTAGGACGTGTTCTGGCTTGTATGGTGGGATTTGGTAGGTAATTTCCTTTGTCTCCTCTTTTTTCTCGATCTTTGTGTTTTCGTCTACCAACATTCCAAGTTCAACATTGGGATGATTTTAAGGTTTTATCTAAAGCAAACTGCCTGCTCATTATTGCGGTTTCATTAGAATTTTGCCAAAGACGTTTCCTTTGAGCATCTTTGTGTGTGCCTCAGGTGCATCCTCAAAGGTGTAAATCGAGTCTATTATGGACCTGATCTTTCCTTTTGACATCCAAAACATTGCCTCTTCCAGCTCCGCGCGTGTCCCCTGTGTGGAGCCAAGGATGTTAGTACCCTTAAAGAAGATGTGCCTTAGATCCGTCTGGACGTCGTAGCCGGTAGTTGCCCCCGTGGTAACAAGCGTCGCGCCATATTTTAGCAGGGTAAGTTCTTTGTTCCAATGCGAGCCGCCAATGTGCTCGTAGATCACATCTATTCCAGGTGGCTGATTTTTCTTTTTTGCAAGCTCCTTTGATATTGAAAAGACCTCTTTGTGCCAGTCCTCCTTTCTGTGGTTTACCACATAATCTGCACCAAGACCTAAGCATCTTTCATGTTTGTCCGGGCTTGCAGTGGTTATCACATCACAGCCAAACAGCTTTGCTATTTGGATTCCAAATGTACCCATACCGGAGCCACCGCCCATCACTAAAACTGTTTGTCCTGGCCTGATCTTTGCTCTCCCAACAAGCATGTGCCACGAAGTCATCAGTACCATCGATGCTGCAGCTGCGTCCTCGTAACGCATACTGTCTTGAATCTTTACAACATTTACTTCCGGTAAATGAGTTATCTCGCAGAAGCCACCCCACAGTGGTCCTGTCTGAAACCCCCAGACTTTGCGACTTTTGCAGTCATATTCCCTTCCATCCGTGCATGCCTTGCAGACACGACATGCGATGTTTCCATGCGACACGACTCTGTCACCAACCTTGATTGTTGTCACATCCTCACCTACTGCTATTACCTCGCCTGCAGCATCCGTTCCTGAGACATGTGGTAGTGGAACCTTGAGCGGTTTTCCCCTCATCCCCCAAATGTCGTCATAGTTGAGGCCGGCAAACTTGACTTTGAAGACCACCTCGTTTGGCTTTGGCTTTGGATCCGGTAGTTCCTTTATTTTGAGAATCTTGCCAAAATCATCATTTTCTGCATATTCTTCGTATACTAGCGCCTTCACGAAATGCAGTTCTCCTAACACAATTTCAGCTTATTGTTTTGTATTCAATAATGGAAAATTCTTTTGCACTGCCTTTTGATATTGTTCAAATGTGTCTTTGGAGTCGCTGCATTTTTTGCATATGCAAAACTCCGAGACGATGTCGCGGTTACAGTCGTCTTGGAACTCGCACTTTGGGCATCCGGCAAGCCCACCACAAATTATACATTTTAGCTCCTTTACCTCTTGGCTTGCGCACCTTTCGTGCTTGACGCCAAGCCCCTTTGCCCACAGACCCACCTCGTTTGCCTCTATTTTCTGGTTACACACTACACAGGTTCCTGCAAACTTCATTGTTATTTTACGCCAGCTCATTTTAGCAACTCGATCTCCTTTTGGATCAGCTCTGTGTGTTCCGGATTCAACTCAAGCTCTATCTTTTTGTTCTTGACACAAAATAAAATGCAGGGAAGGTAAAATGTTGCAATGGTGCTTTGCGATACATGAAATCTTTGCGCAAGTATCTTTGTAATCTCTCTGATTGTCCTTCCGTCCCATCTCAACCTATTGAGAAGAGGCCAAGATAGATTGTACTGTGAATACTGGACAGGTAGATTTTCAGCGTAAAGCTTGAGTAGTATGTTGTCAAGATATCTGAGTAGACGCCATTCTTGCGTCCTCATTATCTTACCATACAACACATCTGCTTGTGATATCACATCTAACATTTTTGCCATTATCTTTGGCTGCAGATCACTTGTAATTATGCTGGAATAAAACGTGTTGATCTTTTCTTTTGGATCTATTCTTAGTGAATATAGCACGATTTGCGCCTCTTCTTTTGATTTTGCTTTAAAGAATGCGTTAACTGCGGCCTCGACATCAAGTATTTCAAACGATTTTTCAGTTGGCAGCTCAAAGCCCCCTATTTGGGCCTGTGCCATATTAAGAAGTGATCTGATGTCTCCTCTGGACTCGACGATTATCTTTATTGTGGTGCCAGGCCCAAGCCTTGCTCCCTCTTCTTTGAGTACTTTGTCAAGATACAGGCCCATAAGGCGCGGTGGTAATGGTTTTAGGTAGATGGGTTTTGTCGCCTTTTTGATGTTTTTCATCTTGTCTGACTGATCAGAGTTTGCGGCCAAAATTATCGGAATTGTCGGCTCTTTGAGAATTTTGATTAGTGCTTCTACGCCACCAAAGTCTGCGCGTCCATGTATGCCGTCGACTTCGTCAACAAATATCATCGGTTTTCCAAGAAGGCTCGTGCTTCCCAAAAGCGGACTGAGAATCTCTTCGATGTTTACCTTGTTCCTCACATCGCTTGCATTGAGGCCGACAAGATCATAACCGAATTCTTTTGCTGCAAGCTGCGCAAGTGTGGTCTTGCCTATGCCGGGAGGCCCAATCAGAAGAATTGGTTTTGTACCTTTTTTCCACTTGACAAGCCAGTCAACGAGTGTTTTGCGTGCCTCCTCATTTCCAACCATGTCGATGATTTTTTTTGGCCTATGTTTTTCAGACCACATCATTTTCCAGTCACCTTGGAAGCTTTGAAGAAAACTCCGACCACATGTTGACTTTGTCAAGCTGGTTGTACCAGTACTGATTGTAGTGCTCAACTGTCAAAAATAAAAACTCTAAGAATTCTGTGTGGGAGAAATCTTTTGGGAGTAATTCCAGAGCTATCCTTGCATCAGACAGGTACAGTTCGCTTTTCTTCATGGTGTATTCGAATCCCTTCTTGACATCTCCTGTCAAAAGAGAGTAATAAAGCGGCCACGAAGGTATTTTGACAAACTTGTTTTTTATCGAGTCCTCGATTTCATTCCCACAGCCAACCGATTCTGCAGCTCTGGCCATACCAAGATAGAATATCTCCCCCAGCGGGTTTTTTGCAAGTGCCATATTTCTTCCAGCAGTGCCCATTACTGCACGGTATTTTTTGTAGCACTGATTCATCTGTTCTTCAGTTATTTTTGTTGGAGTCGTTTTGAGCTTGGTGTCTATGTACTGGCCTAGCCTTGCGTCTCTAAAGCCCTCTTCAAACTCCGCAAGAACCTCCTTACCTCCTTTTGCAATTTTTGCACGGGCAAGCCTCAGAATGTATGGGTTCATGAGCTTGTAATCATCAAGGTATTCCAAGTCTTCGTCTTTGTCGACGATTCTGTCCATTGGCTCGCTAAGATCAATTGCGATTATGTGACCGTCCACCAAATCTTGGCGCATCTGTGAGCTTTTGTTTCCG
>JBBIVI010000034.1:6198-9199 GCA_037439825.1 Candidatus Nitrosotenuis sp.
TACAAAATTAGAGTTCAGAATTCTCAGTACTCGGTCTTTGAGTATGTCACGATTTTCTAGCTTTGATTTTATGTCTGGGATTTGTGAGTCTTGCAGAATTATTTCTGTAGTTCCGACCTCGTTTGCGAACTCTTTTTGTGTGCTTGATGGTAAGGGATCGGACTTTATCTCTCGGAGCAGATCATCTGTGAACCTGTCAGCGAATTTGGGAAATTCCGATTCGGCTTCTTCCTTGTATTGGTTGAATAATTTGAAGCCTTTTGATTTGAAGAGTCCTTGTTTTAGAATTTGTTTTCCAGCTTTTGTAGACATCAAGGCATCCTTTGATACAACTGACTGGTCTTTGCTGCTCACAGTAGCACACCTCAGTCTATGTTATTTATCCTTTCAATATTTCTTGACTTAAATTACGAAATAATCAAGACGAATCATGCAAGTAATAGATGTCCTCAAAGAGGCATCAAGACAAGTATATCAAAACGTAAAAGGCATTGCCGGTACTGTCGAGGCTGCCGAGGATCACGGACGCGGTGCAGGCGGAGACATTTCTCGCAAGATAGACATTGTTGCGGAAAAAACCGTGTTAGACTATCTAAAAAAAATTAATTTTGAGTGCACAGTTTTAGGCGAAGAATGTGGCAAAGTAGAACTGTCAAAAAACTCAAAAGGTTTTCTCATCATGGATGCAATAGATGGTTCTGCTAATGCGGTACGAGGTATTCCATTTTTTTGCTGTTCACTGGCTTTTGCAACCGAGGATAAACTAAGCTCAGTCACAGATGGTGTTGTAACGGATCTTTCAAATGGAAATATGTACTGGGCAACAAAAGGCAAGGGCGCGTTTTTGAATGACAAAAGGATTTACGTGCACAAACAAAAGCCGGTTTACAAAATTGTTGGAATAAATGTTTCAGGTGCAACGCCAGAGCTTGTCAAAAGAATACAGCCGATCTTTGAGAACTCGAATCACTCAAGACATTTGGGGGCAAATGCACTGGAGCTTGCCCTTTTTGCAAGGGGACTAATCGACATCTATGTAGACCTAAGACAAAAGATTCGCGTTACTGACATGGCGGCAGGATATCTCATAGCAAAGGAAGCAGATGGCATCATCTTGGATGAAAATCTCAAGCCGCTTGACTCGGATCTAAGCTACGAGACCAGACTTTCGTTTATTGCAGCTGCAAACCAAGAGATACTTTTGGAAATTAAAAATCAGTTAAAGCTCTAAAAAAGATGTAAGCGCCCTTGGCGGGATTTGAACTCGCGTCTCAGCCGTGACAGGGCCGAATTCTAGACCGGACTATACTACAAGGGCGTTGAAGTTGATCATTTGAGTTCCTTTTTTAAAGTTTACACAATACATGAATTGATTACTAAAAGACTAAATTATACACGCTTTGCAGAATTGCGAGAGGGTTCGTAGCTCAGCCAGGTAGAGTACCGGACTTTTAATCCGGCTGTCCGGGGTCCGAATCCCCGCGAACCCGCTACTAGTGTTATTTTTTGCAATCCGTTTCCAATAGTAGAGACCAATGTAGTAAACTGATTAGTTGTGCGTGTAAATGCCATCAAAATTTTATATGCATAAAATTCCAAAATTGGAATTTCAGATATGCCAATCAGGCATGCAAATCATTCCAAAGTTGCCACAGTCCTTAAATATTGTTGATCTCCCAATTAATCACTTTAATGGCACTGGTTGGGGGTTTTGGTAAGACACTTACTATACAAATTATTTTGGTTAGTGCACTAGTAGTTTTTTTAATTAATTTATCAGAAGCTGAAGATGCTTTTGCCAGAACTATTACTTTGAATGATGCGGCCAGTTGTATTGTTGTAAATGGATCTTGGGATGCCATGACAAATACATGTACTATCTCGAGGAGGGTCACAATTAGCATTGGTGATACTCTTGACATACCTATGGGGATGACACTTCGAATTTCTTCAAGTAATAGTTTTTCTACATCTGTTGGCGGCATCGTCAACATTTTTGGCATCTTTGAGAACTTTGGGAGTGTTAAAAATGATGGTGCCATTAACAAGTATTGTAATGGCGTATTCAACAACGCTGGAATTCTTACTGGCAAACCGATCAACGTAATATCTTGCCCCGATCTTGATAGAGATGGATTTCCATCAGACGTAGATTGTGATGACAGCAACTCTTCAATAAATCCTGCAGCTGCAGAAGTCTTTGACGGTATTGATAATGATTGTGATGGTATGATAGACGAAGGGTTTACCGATTCTGATGATGATGGATTTGCACTAGAAATAGACGATTGTAACGATCAGGATTCGGCTATCAATCCAGCTGCTAGCGAACAAGATAACGGCGTAGATGACAACTGTGATGGCCAAATAGATGAAGGATTTGATCTTGATGGGGACGGTTTTACACCATTTGGTGGAGATTGTGACGACAGTGATTTAAACACGAATCCAGCTGCTAGCGAGATAAACGATGGAAAGGACAACAACTGTGATGGAATAACTCCTCCAAATGAAATTGATTTTGATATGGATAGTTTTTCATCAGATGTTGACTGTGATGATTCAAATTCTATGATAAATCCAAACGCATCTGACATCCCAGGCGACGGCATTGATCAAAATTGTGATGGAGTAGATGAGGTCCTTCCAGTGGGTGATCTCTTCTGCGACAACATGACAATTGAACAGCTCATGTCAAGTGGACACTATACAATAATTGACAATCGTGACGGCCACTTGGGCAAAAATATCAAAGGCACAAAAGGAAATGATTTGATCTTGGCCTCAGATGTTGGAAACAAAATTGCAGCAAAAGATGGTGATGATTGCATAATTGGTGGTGCAGCTAACGACAATCTCTTTGGAGGAAAAGGTGATGATCAAATCTTTGGGAATGATGGAAACGACAGAATTCATGGACAGCAAGGCAACGATACAGCAAGTGGTGGAAACGGAGACGATGTAATATGGGGCGGAAATGGGGATGACACCATTGATGCAG
>JBBIVI010000034.1:9282-10389 GCA_037439825.1 Candidatus Nitrosotenuis sp.
CTAGTTTCTTTATATGTTGGTGAAGCTAACGACATTATCTTTGGATGAAAAGGTTTTGATAAAATCTTTGGGAATGATGGAAACGACAGAATTCATGGCGGACAGGGAAATGATGCATTAGAGGGAGGAAATGGAGATGATCAATGCCATGGTGGGCAGGGAAATAACACCTTTGATTCTTGTGAATCAAAAAAACCAATTAACGAAGAAGAGGATTGGAATGAAGAATCAGACGAGTAAATCTCTCAAAATACCAAATCAATGACATAAGATTTGTCGTATGGTCTATCTTGTAAGACTGCGTATTTTGTGAGATAGTGAAGTAATTGTTGAAGAAATCAGACTAGTCCTTTTCTTCATGTCCATCCTGTATTTGTGGATCTTTGTCTTCCTTGCAGCAATCATTTTTTCTTGTTGTTTTATTCCAGCCGAGCCCAAAGATGACCTTGCCTTAAGTGAGTATTCTGCGTCTATTGAAGAAATTATTTTGTGCAGTTTTTTTGCATCAAATTCTTTTTGGGCCGATTTTATATCATCTTCTGTGAGATCTGAAAGCAATATGTTTTGTTGGTGTGCCGCCTGAACCAAGCTCCCAACTATTTTGTGTGCAGTCCTAAACGGCAACCCTTCCTTTACCAGTGCTTCGGCAATATCAAGTGCTGTAAGGTATCCATACTCCGTTGCCTGCTTTATCTTGTCCTTGTTGATTTTGAGTGTGGCAAACATCGAATTTAAGATCACCAGAGCTGAAATTGCAATTTTTGAGCTTGAAAACACAGCAGGTTTGATCTCCTGCAAGTCACGCCCATACCCTGATGCCAACCCCTTGAGGCTTGACAAAACTGCCATCAAATTTCCAATTACCCTGGCAGTCTTGCCGCGCGTAAGCTCCAATATGTCAGGGTTCTTCTTTTGCGGCATTACACTTGATGGCGATGAAAACTGATCAGATAGCTCTACAAATGAGAATTCCGAAGTAGACCAAATTACCAAATCCTCCGCAATCCTACTAAGGTTCGTCATCAAAATAGATACGGCACTCACATATTCTGCTACAACATCACGGCTGCTTGTGGCATCAAGAGTGTTTTCTACTATTTGTGAAAA
>JBBIVI010000035.1:0-10387 GCA_037439825.1 Candidatus Nitrosotenuis sp.
ACTGTCGCAGTGCGAGCAGGACAAGGTGCTGCCATACCTTGTACACGTGGTTGGACTTTTTGTGGAGGTATGGCGGTATCCTTGCTCTTTTGATTATACTCATCATGGTGCGAGCCATTCTCACGTATAGTGATGGTTTCATGGAACCATGGATCATATACTGAGCTTTAGATCTGCCTGCAAAATCTGTTCCACAATTACGTCAAAAATTGATGTTTTCTACAGGGCTGTTTTATACCAATATCTTAAATACAAAATCGCCCAATTATTACTGGATGTCAATAAGTAGGATCTTTTGTTCGAACTGTAATGTCGAAGTAGTCCAGTATTACGATGATGCTTATAAGGGAAGACGGGCAAAATGCCCAATCTGTAACGTTAGTTTCCCATTAGAATAACAAGGGTTTTCAAAGTGAGCGGTACCGAAAGTAAGCCAACAATAAACAATGTACAAGAAAAAGAGCCAACAAAACCTACGCTAAAGAAACCCAAAAAAGACTATGGCATAATAGACATGATGCTCAGTAAACCATCAGAAAGGGTGGTAGATTCAGAGACACTCATTAAAGAAACACAAAATCGTGTATGGCATGCACTGAAGAGCGGCTACGAGTATACATCCGTAGAAGATGAATCTGACGCATTCTTGAGAAAACACGTCTTTTCAAGAATGAAGATGGTAGTGTTGTATGTTGACCTAGTGGGCTCTACAAACATCACCTTGGAGCTTCCAGAAGACAAGGTTGCAATAATCATTACCTGCTTTGCTCAGGAGATGGCATCAACAATACGACACCATAGTGGTTACGTTCTAAAGTTTGTAGGGGATGCAGTGATTGGGTACTTTGTAGCAGAGGAAAACCAGCTACAACCTGCAGACAACGCCGTTCTTTGTGCAAAATCCATGATCTCAGTTATCCAAAAGGGCATAAACCCGATCCTAAACCAATATGATTATCCTGATCTTGCGATCAAAATAGGGATCGATTATGGTGAAAACATGATAGTAAGGTATGGTGCAGATCCACAAAAATCATATGTGGATATCATAGGTCCAGTCATGAATATAGCTGCCAAAATACAAAGTATGGCAAAACCAAACGAGATTCTAATTGGCGATGATGTTTACGCTAGGATCCATCCGTCTATCCAATCATCATTTGAAAAAGTTGTTTGGAAGAACAATGAGTGGAAATACCACAGAGATTCTGGTGAGCTGTATCCGGTCTACAAATATGTGGATTAGACCGTAAATCTATCAGGACATTCTACATGTTCATAGTGGTGATCTGTGAACTTTTCTTGTATGACGTAAATGACGATTTTGTGCAATTCGCCTACATTGATGCCCTTTTTACACTTCATGCACCGCTTTAAATCAAGTCCCATGTTAGCGGACTTGCGATCTCTGATCGCTATAAGGATCAGCGATCAGCTCAATTTGATAAAAAATGACTGTGACTTTACAAAGGGGTATATCTTACGCCTAAGGCTAAGGCAGAAATACTCATCCAGATAATCAATTGTATGGATCCAACCGATATGCGGACATTCATGGACATGTACGGATACCCATTTGGTTTTAGCCTGAGCCCGTTTGTTTTTCCAAGATATCCTCCAGCGGCAAAAAACAGGTTGGTAAACCCTGCCAAGCTCAAGGAGACGATGATAAAGGAAGATCCAATGTTTTCTACAAAACTGCATGACTTTCACAAGTTATATCTCAAACACGCATCTGGACTTTTGGATATGAGCTCAAGTGTGTTTTTGCTAGGACACTCACTAAACCAATCCACAAACGATCTTACCATGAATGAAGAAATTGAAAAGTTAAGAAAGGAAAATGCAGAACTGAAAAAACGCATTGAACAGATAAAAAACAAAAAACAGATCTAACATTTCCTGATAGTTCTATTTTCATCCAAAATCAAAAACTCTTTTAACTTTGAGAATTAAATCAGGTTGTTGAGTAAAACACCCGCTCAAAAATGGAAAGATGCAATCATTCGGTATAGAAAAACATGTCAGACAATACTTGGTGTTTCTAAATCCATTCGCTATGCAGGGGTGATCAACGAGTACGGCAGGACGCTCACTGGCATGATGAGACCTGGCTTAAAACCACTCTTAAATCCAGAAGATGCAAAAAATGAGTTCTTCATCATGTCTAATTTGATAACTTTGCGCAACTCACAATCAAGAGCATTTGGCGGACTGGATCATGCAATACTACAACACAAAAAATCCACAATCGCCTGCATACCTGCAGACGATGTCATCTATTATATTTCATTTAGTTCTGGAGTAAAATCGGTCGAGGATCTAATTAGAAAAATAAGAAAATTGGTCTAAGCTGGAGCAAAACCATGATATCCTTTTGACTGTTGCTCAGTGTCGGCAAATTTAGGTTCAAAAAGAGATATCATGTAGCCATCAGGATCCAAAATTATTGCATTCTTGCCGGCTTCTCTGTCTACTATGTCGCGGTGGATCTTCACACCTTTTGATTTGAGCTCATCAAGTGCAGATTTGACGTCACCTACCAAGAAACCAATCACGATACCACCTTCAATGTTGTTTGAGCTATGATCTGAAGTAATTGAGGCCGGATGCAAGCTTAGTAGTGCACCTGTCTGCCCTAAATCCACCCATGTCCTTCTTTGGTTTTTTATTGGCAGACCTAGTATTTCATGGTAAAACGCTATTGATTTGTCAAGATCTTTGACTGCTAAAATGACGTTTCCTACTCTCTTTATATTCACAAGGTGATTATACGTCCCACTGTTAAATGCTTTATGAATATACGAAAACTGGAATGTCTCAGGTCAAGATGAAAGACATGAATCTGATGTGCGGTAATTCACTGTATTTCCATCATGGTTTCTGTGCGCTCGACTCCTGGAATCATCTGGATCTTTGTAGTGATTTCTCTTATTTCTGAGAGATTATCTACTTCGACAAAGGCTACTGCGTCGAACTGGCCACTCACAGGAAAGGAATTGTAGACAAAATCAAGTTTGCCAAGCTTGGCGGCAATTAGTCGCTTTGGTGATTTGACTAGGATGACTGCTTTTACCATCCCATATTGACCTCCACTTCTATGAGGGTTTCAGTACTTACGATCTCCTTGATTTTTTTAAAGTCGATCACCATGTTATTTATTTCGTCAATTGAGCCTTGTAATAAAACACAAATGTCTGCACGACCGGTAACTGGCATTATCTCTTTGAGGAGTTTACGTTTCTTTCTTAGCGCTTCAAGCACTTTGTCTGTCTTGCCAGGTTTTATGGTAATTAGGCATAGTGCTCGCATATGTAGTATAAGGTGGTTTTATGAATAAAGATTTGGTTAATCTTCTACTTCTTGGGATCTTGCCTCTTCTAGGTATGCCTTCCTTGCCTCTAGTTCGGCCTCTTTGTCCTCCTCGATTTGTTCATCAATAATTACAAGACCGTCGTCTGGTACAAGTGCATCTTTTTCTTTTTTAGATTTTGATTTCTTTGTTTTTGATGCCTTTGTTGTTTTTTCCTTTTTCTGAGGAGTTTTAGTTTTTTCTTTTTTTGCTTCTTTTTTTGCCAAGATTACTTTCTCATGAGAATATTCTCATGTATTAAAAGATTGCTTACTTTTCTGATTTTCAGACATCGCCCATGTTTAATAAATAAAAAATGTGCCAAGGGTGGGACTTGAATCCACGACAGCTCGGTCTTCAGCCGAGTGCTCTCCCAGGCTGAGCTACCTTGGCTCGATTTTTTTCTAAAGTGAGGAATTAAAGTGTCTTTTGGTAAAGTGGCGCCTAAGATTATTTAGATTTCAATCATGTTGTAGACAAATATTGTGATCGCTATCCTGGTTTCCAAATCGTATCCAAAGTCCCACTCCTTTTGTTGACGAGACGTGCGAGGACAAACAAAAGATCAGATAGTCTATTCAGATATTTTTGACAGCTTGGATTGAGTGTTTCATGCTGTGCTAATGCAACTATTTGGGTTTCGGCACGTCTCGATATGGTTCTTGCCAAATGCAGGTATGCTGCAACTTTGTTACCTCCAGGCAGTATAAAATTGGTCAACGGTGTAACCTCTTCCTCAAATTTGTCTATGTTTTTTTCAAGATTTGTTACCATTGCGTCAGTTACCCTGTTTTTTTTATTTTCAAGGTCTGGGTCAGAAAGATCCGAGCCTGCAATAAACAACTCGTTTTGTATTTTTGTCAACAACTCTTTTACATCCGAGTCCAAATCGTGAGCAAGCACAATACCAAGGCAGGAATTTGCTTCATCAATTGCCCCATATGCCAAAATCCTCAAATCTGACTTTGAGACGCGTTTTCCATTCTGAAGCCCGGTCGTACCGTCATCGCCTGTTCTAGTATAGATCTTCAATTAGTAAAATAACTCTAGTCAGATTATTATCTTGTTCGTCGTGTTCTAGTACTTTGGTCTCTTCGATTAATTTAATAGATTCATTAAATCAAGCTTCATTATGTCAGAAAAGATATTTTGCCCATACTGTCAATCAGAGTTCAAATCTAAAGATGACCTTTCAAAGCACATAGATAGAGTTCATCATGGATCCGGATTACTTGAAGGCGACACAAGAAAATACTAACTTTGCAGAGCTTTTCAAAACTATTCTGAAGCTAAAAACAGTTCCAAGACAGGGGTGGATAGACAAACTCGGGTTACAAAACCCTGAATCGGTTGCCGATCATTGTTTTGTTACTACAGTTATGGCAATGATGTTGGCGGACAAGAAAAAATTAGACACAACAAAAATCATCAAAATGTCGTTGTTACATGATTTGGCGGAAGCAGTAACTGGAGACCTAACACCGGAGGCAGTACCTAAAACAAAAAAGAGAGAAATGGAAAATGCAGCAATGACTCAAATTCTACAAAATCTTGACAATTCGCAAAAATCTGAGTACCTTGGAATCTGGAACGAATATCAAAAAAACACATCACAAGAAGCAAAACTCTTGCACCAGATAGATAAGCTTGAAATGGTGATTCAAGCAAATGATTATCACAAAAAAGGCTTCACGGAAATCTCGTCATTTCTGATATCTGCAAAAACTGAGATAGTCGACTCTGATTTATCAAAAATCCTCTCCAAATTCCTATAAATCCAAGTTATGATTCATTTTAATATTGACGATGTCTGAGCGTGAAAAAGACGAATTAATTCGAGCACAAAATGAATTAATCGGAGTTTTGTTTGAAATAATTAAGCGTTTGCAAGCAAACAACAACCTCGATGAAGAATATTTTCAAATCGTATCAAGCGAACAACAAAAAAATGCGAATCTGAAAAGATTGGATGAAATTCTAGCACAACGTCAAGAAAACAGCAAAATTATTTCCAAGCTCTTAGAAAAAATCCAAATTTAATGACAGCCACAATCGTCAGGATTTGATATAATTTTGAATTTTTTCGGGCTTTGCTGAAATCTGGATAACACGTAGTGCGACAAATTTGTAATTCTGATCACTGACTGTTTATCAACCCAACTACCTTCGTTTTC
Organism: Candidatus Nitrosotenuis sp.; assembly: GCA_037439825.1. Lineage (GTDB taxonomy): Archaea > Thermoproteota > Nitrososphaeria > Nitrososphaerales > Nitrosopumilaceae > Nitrosotenuis. Next base: position 5,527 of record JBBIVI010000035.1, read on the forward strand.
AAACCATGTTTCGATATCAGCAACATCATATCTACTACCTCGTTCCAAGATTTGATTAAAGGTGTTTTTGATAAATTTGATGTCGTTTTCTGAAAGATTGTTTTTATCGTTAACTTGGGTTGTTATTTCGTTTAGACTGATAACTACATCGTTTGTTAGTACCATCACATTCGTTCCGAGTCGATTCAATATAATATTGTTGATTGACTTGTACGTTTTAATATCATGTTAATAAAAACATTCTGATGCAATACTTCCAAGCTTTGAAGATAGGCCAAAAAAGAGTTGAAACATCACGAGAATATCTAAATAAATTAACAAACAATCGTGCAATGCCAGCGCTCGCGCTACGTGATACAAAATCTAATGTGTGGGAACCAGTAGGAGAAGAAAATTTTTACGCAATCGTCGACGAATCAAGTGGATTTGTTTTAACTGATAATAGTGGTTACATAGTATCTATATGTGATAAGGATGGATTTTCTAAGACCATTGTACAAGGTGTCACAAAAGAACAACGCGACCATTTAGTAAAAGAATTTGAAAAAGACAACATTCCACAATTCAAAGGAAAAGTGATTCTACCAGTATAATCAACAAATCTGGATTTGTAAAATACGCATAAAATAGATTTGACTCAATTTGTTGCTTGTTGACGTCGTCATAGATTTTAAATTGCGTCAGGGTAGTAGACTAGGAATGAATAGATTTACCTCAGAAGTCGAAGTCAGAGGACACTTAATTGACTCCATGATACTTACCAAAATCTTTGACGTCATAAGGGATCTTGGGGGCGAATTCGAGGTGCTTGTCATGCAGGTTGGTAAGAAGAAAAAAGATCCTAGCTATGCCAAGCTTCAGATTCAAGGTAAAAACCAGGCTCATCTGGATGATATTCTAGAACATGTTTACAGAATAGGTGCTACACCTACTATTGGTAAAAACGTAGTTCTCAAAGCAGCACCAAAAGATATGGTGATGCCAGATGACTTTTACAGTACTACAAACAATACCACCGAAATCCTCTACCAAGGAAAATGGATTACGGTTGAAAACATGATGATGGACAAATGCATTGTCGTAAAAAACGGCAAAGCAAAATGTGTTGCAATACGTGACGTTAAAAAAGGCGATATGATCGTGGTGGGGGAATCTGGTGTTAAAATAACTCCTCCAGAAAGACCTCGCGAAGGCTCCAATGTATTTGAGTTCATGGGGAGCAGTAGTTCTAGCGAAAGGCCCACACAACATATTGCAAAAAAAGTAGCACAAGATATCTACAAGACAAAAAAACAAAACGGCAAAATAATTCTAGTCGGAGGTCCTGCAATAGTTCATACTGGTGCTGCTGACTCTGTTGCAGAACTGATTAAACTTGGGTATATTGATGGGATACTTGCTGGGAATGCACTTGCTGTTCATGACATTGAATATGCAACGCTTGGAACGTCTTTGGGAATGAATGTACATGATGGCTCGCTTGCAGTCAAGGGCCACAGAAATCACATGGAAACAATCAACGCAGTATTCAAAGCAGGATCAATTGCAAACATGGTAAAAACTGGTAAATTGAAAAAAGGAATTATGTATGAATGTGTAAAAAGAAAAATACCATTTGTTCTGGCTGGATCGATTCGTGATGATGGGCCATTGCCTGATGTAATAACCGATACGGCAATTGCTCAACGAAAATACAAAGAGATTCTAAAAGATGCAAAAATGGTAATCATGGTATCGACGATGTTGCATTCAATTGCGACTGGTAACATGATCCCAGCAAACGTCAAAGTAATTGTAGTAGATATCAATCAACCAACTGTGACAAAACTCATGGACAGGGGAACGTGGCAGGCATTAGGAATAGTGACTGATGTTGGAGCATTTTTACCACTAGTTACACAGGAAATTAAAAAACTAGGCAGATAGGGGCTTTATCTCATTTATGACATGTGGATTTTCAAGCGCAGATAGGTCGCCTAATGGAGTTCCAATGATCTTTGCTTTCAACAACCTACGCATGATCTTTCCAGTCCTCGTCTTGGGCAAGTCAGATAAGACATAGACAAGCTTTGGTTTTGCGAGTTTGCCTATTTTTTCTGAGATAAAATTCTGCATCTCATGTGATATTGTGTCTTGTTCTAATTTACCATTCAAAACAACAAACAACACTATTGCCTCGCCGCTAATCTCGTCTGGAATGGATATTGCGCACGCATCCGAGATTTTTGGATGTGATATCACAAGCTGCTCGATTTCAACAGTGCTTAATCTGTGCCCTGATACATTGATAACATCATCAACTCGGCCATGCATGTACCATAGGCCGTCTTGATCCACTAGGACATAATCACCATGAAACCAGACATCATGATATTGGCTCCAATACGCATCAAGATATCTTTGATTGTCGTTTAGCAACCCTCTTGTCATGGTTGGCCATGGTGATTTGACAATCAAGAATCCTTTTTGGTTTTGAAGCGAGTTTCCGTTTTCATCAATTACATCAAGATGAAATCCAGGACATGGGATACCTACTGTGGTTGGTTTCAATTTCATCCCTGGGAAGACAGACAACATGGCACCGCCGATTTCCGTTCCACCAGCTAAATTCATTATTGGGATTTTCTTGTCGCCGATTTTTTCAAATAACCACCACCAAGATTCTTCATCGATCGGCTCACCGGTAGTTGGAATTATTCTGAGCGAATCTAAGTTGTATTGATTTTTTGGCTCAACACCATACTTTCTGAACATTCTTGTTGCAGTGGGTGACGTTCCAAATATCGTTACATGGTATTTCTGAATTAACTCCCACAGCCTATTTGGATTTGGCCAATCAATGGCACCATCATAAATCACTGCCGTTGCACCAATCTCTAAAAGCCCATACACATTCCATACCTGACCAGTAATCCATCCAATATCTGCGGGCCAAAGAAGAACATCTTCTGGTTTGAGGTCTATTAGATATGCTGCTTGGTGTCCAGCATATACGGCAAAACTACCATGGGTATGGATTACTCCTTTCGGCTTGCCTGTTGTTCCCGACGTATACAGGACAAACAATGGATCCTCAGAATCCATAACTCGTGTCTGTAACGTACCTTGTTGTTTTTCTGTTATCTTTGTGTAATCCATTACTTGTTCTGAAAAATCATACTTATCTACATTTTTGTAAGGAACGACAATAATCTTTTCTACATTGGTTTCCTTTATAGCTTCGTTGACAATATTTTTTTGTGAAACTGTTTTACCTTTGCGGAAAAAACCGTCAGATACAAAAAGAATCTTTGCATTACAATCTTGTAATCTAGTTTTCAGAGAGTCTATGCTGTAACCAGAAAATATCGTAGTTTGAATTGCACCAATCTTTGCACAAGCAAGAATCGCAACGATTGCTTGGAGGATCATTGGCATGTAAATTGCAACTACGTCTCCTTTTTTGATGCCAATCTCAGTTAACGCGTTGGCTAGTTTGTTTACTTGTGTCTCAAGTTCTTGATACGTAATTGATGTGGTCACATTATCTTCTGAAATGAAATGGTATGCTATCTTGTTTGGATACTTTCTTGCAAATTTGGTAACTGTGGAATTTATAATGTTGATCTTTCCATCAACAAACCATTTAGGCCATGGTTTTCCGTTTGAAAAATCCGATACGATCGTGTATTTTCTATCCCAGATTATTTCAATGTCGTCACTTACTGCATCCCAAAACCAATCTAAATCTGCAATAGATTTTTTGTGTAATTCAACAAGTGAGTTCAAATTGTGTTTTTTCATAAACTTGTGTATGTTGGAGTTATCTTTTTGCTCCGTCGTAGGATAAAAGACAAAATTGCTCAATTACTCGAGTATAAAACAAATCAAATTTAAATCAAGAAATATCTATGCCCAACCTTCTTGCACATGTAATAGCGGTTTTTCCATCGTCTTCTGAGATTCCAGCTTCGTCGAATTTGTTGGTCCATATGGTCTTGTGTCCGCGCGTGTTTTCCCAGTAATACTCCCTCAACGTTTTAGCTATACTGTGTGAGATTTCATGTCTAATCTTCTTTAAATCCAAACCCTCAAGGTGTCTAAATTCTGGCAAATTTGATATAATTCTTACGAGTTCTGCCTCATCTGCATCGATTTCAGCAAAATCACTCATACCGAAGATAATTTTTCTTTAAATATTTTCAAGGTTAATGTTGGATCTGCTTTTCCTTTTGTTTTTTGCATGACTTTGCCGATCAAGTAGTTTATTGTTTGAGGGTTTTCTTTTGCTTGCTGCACTGCGTTTGGTTCTTCATTAATTATGCTGTCGATTATCTTTCCGAGTTCTGCCTCATCCGCAATCTTTCCAAGTCCAGTCTGAGAAACTATTTCAAGAACTGATTTTCCGGTTTTAACAACTTCTTGTAATGCATTTTTTGCAGATGTGCGAGTTATTTTGCCGGAATTGATGAGATCAACTAGGTCTGCCAAATGTTTTGGTGTGATTTTGGAGTTTGCTCTTTTCTCTCTGGTGTCCACAAGGCCCATCAAATCTGTGGTGATCATGTTTGCAACTTCTTTTGCATTTGATTTGTTATGTGCTTGTTCAAATAAATCAGAATAATATTTGTCAGAAGATAGGACATCAGCTACTTGTTCAGGTATACCATAAATGGTAATGTAACGTTCCTTCTTTGAGCTGATGCTTTCTGGCATATTCTTTTTCCAATTTTCCAATGAATGTGAATCAAGGATTACCCATGGAATATCGCCCTCGAGGATGTATCTGTAATCTTCTTCCTCCTCTTTCGTTCTGGATGAAATGGTGATCTTTCTTTTGTCATCCCAGTTTCGAGTCTCCTGTATTATTGGAATTTCTCTG
>JBBIVI010000036.1:0-10326 GCA_037439825.1 Candidatus Nitrosotenuis sp.
CAAAGCTTGTTTTTAGAAGGATAGTCTGACATTTTAGAAAGTGTTTCTTCGACCATCCTTATTGTTCCAAGTGTTGGGTTTGGCGTTTTTGACGACTCTTTCTGAGAATACGAATGAGTGTATTTAGAATCATTATTCTGCAATACTGGATCGGGGCTCATGTTATAGTATAACATATGCTATAATATATACATATATGTATCCATATTACTAAATATGATACTTATGTATTGTTATACATATACGTATACTAGTATGGTGATATACAATATCAGCCAATAAAGACAATCGTAATACATGATGTGCTAAAACATCAGCTAAACGATTTCATAGCAAAGATGTAGAATGGGAGCACAACTGCAACAGTAAGTGGGTGGTGGAATAGTTTGATTTCATTGTGTTCAGGTTCTTACGGAAAAATTAATCGATGAAAAATACTCCAATATCAATAGAAGAAACTAAAGAACGTGGCGCCATAATAACAGAGTCTACAATCAAAAATTCAGATTGAAAACTTGATAATCAGAAACTGCCAATCAATCTGTCTTGGTGATTGGTAATTGGACTTTTTCTGGATGAAATGAGAGTTCAACTGGTGTATTTTTGATCTTGCCTACTATATGCACTGTAGGATAACCAGCAGAAGTAGGAGTATAGTCCCCATAGTATGTGCCTTTCTTGTTTTTATCTTCTATAATATTTAGGAACGTCTTTTTGCCATTTAATGTGATGTCTGCCTCAAGAGTCTTGCTTAGGCCGGATATTCCTGTAGATTTTTTGCTTTTTGCAAAGTTGTGTTTGTGCTCTGATTTGGCTTTGGTTGATACTAGGTGAATACCTGCTGGATTTTCACTAAAAGTCTTTGTCATTTTAGGTGTTTTTTTACCATTTTCGTGTGAATCATGGTTTGATTTCTTGTCTGATATTGTAGCTTTTGTGACAACTAGTTCGATTGCATTTTTCTTTCCTACGATTGGAGGCTCGTTTTTCCACCCTACCTCTATTTTATAATCGCCAACAACTTGGCCTTTGTGTGCATATGCACTGCCAAGCAAAGCTGTGGAAAGTGCAAGCACTGCTAGTAATACAAGCGACTTGTTCACGTTTGCAATTTGTCCAATTTCATAAATAATAATTCTGGTAGAATCTATGAAATTATTTGAGACATCTACCAGTGTTACAATGATCCAACGATGTCAGATACGTTGTCTGCAGCACTCTCGATGATCTTTGTATCTTGCAACTGCTCGGCTGACAAGTGCTCTGTTTCTTATTTCAAAAATAATTCTACCATCATGAAATTTACGGTCAACAATTTCGTCTGATGCTAGATTCTTTAACACTATGGAAACTGTGCCCTGTGATTTTTTCACACACTCGACTATTTCCTTGAAGCCCATGCTTTGCTCAAGCAATCCTAAAAGGATCTGCCTTGAGGTGTGGCTACGAAGGTTCTTGATTACTGTTGCTTCTTCCTCTGTCATCCCACAGGGGTACAGCCTTGCAACCCGGGGGCTTCTTGTTATGGTTATCTTTCCTGCCTCTTCGATCTTTGACAGATAGTGACTCAGAACGCCATTTTTGAGGCCTGTCTTTCTCATAATCTCAGAATATCTGATTCCTGGGTTTTCGTTTACTAACTGGATTATCGATTCTGCACGTTCCTTCATTTTTCTAATCATTCCTAAATACTGCTAACGTGAATACTCCAAGCATCGATATAATTAGCATGTGTTCAATTTCGCGCAAAGTAATATCTCCCAGATAGAAGGTAAACGGCCAAGTAATGTCAATTAGCGCAGTTGTTTCCGCTACAATAAAGAACGAAAATGCAATTGCGGTAAATCCAAGTCTTTTTGTCCTCATCTTTGCATATGCAATGGTTGTCACCATAGTAAGAAAGATTGCAGCAACCGTCCCGCCTATGTGCAGTCCTATGTGGACTATGTGAGTACCATGAAAAAGGTTGGGGATTATGATTGGCGCAATCAGTATGCCTATTACCGAAAGTATTACTGCAGCAAACAGCTTCAACTTGTCTTCGGCAAACTGGTAAATTGACATACAATGAAGTATCTTGTCGGAAAAAATTTAAGGAAACTGGTAGAAACATCAAAGAAAAAGTTTGATCCGTCTAAAGCTGATGGATAGGACGATCTACGACTAGATAATACACATATTTCTGTATAAAGGGAAATGATCTTTTTTATTATAAACTGTTCTTACGTTCTATTGTTTTACCGATGATTTTCTAGTCTTGATTTTTACTAATTCAGAATAAGCAAATCCTGATGTGGCAAGTAAAAGCATAACTGCCCACTCTGCAACATCAAGCGGTACAAGTCCAAAAACCTCCCGTGCTGGCGCATAATTCATAATTGCAAGTATGACACATGACTCGATTATCAGCGAAAGTGTCAGAAGTCTGTTGTTTAATATTTGACGGTTGATGATTCCGCGCTTGAGCGACTTGCACGACAGCGAAAAGAACAGCTCAAAGAAAATTATCAAGCCAAAGATCATGGTTCTTGCCTTGTCAACAGAATAATCTAATTCCCACCCTTTTGTTTCCAAAAGAAACCAAAACAACGACAATGCTACTACCGACAATACGACTGGAATTCCTATCATCCATCTTTTGGTGCCAAAAAAGATGCTTTCTTTTGGATCACGAGGCCTTGACTTCATGACATCTTTTTCAGGCGGCTCTAGCCCGAGTGCAATGGCGGGTGCTCCGTCTGTTACAAGGTTGATGAAAAGGATGTGTTTTGCAAGTAATGGTAACGGCCAGCCGGCAATCACGGAAAATGCCAAAATAAAGATCTCGCTTATGTTGGCAGAAACAAGGTAGATCAGATATTTTTTAATGTTTTCAAAGATCCTCCTTCCTTCCTTAATTGCAGATACAATTGTAGCAAAGTTGTCGTCTGCAAGCACCATCGACGCAGATTCTTTTGTGACTTCGGTGCCAGTCATGCCCATGGCAATTCCAATATCTGCAGTCTTGAGCGCAGGAGCATCATTGATTCCATCGCCAGTCATTGCTACTATGTGGCCTTTGTTCTTGAATGCGTGAATTATCTTGATCTTGTTTTCAGGCGAGACCCTAGAATACACCTTGATGTTTTCTACGTCTTCTTCTAGTTGCCCTATTTCGATCTGATCTAATTCCAAACCTGACATAGTTTTTGACTTTTGACTCACAATGCCTACCTCTTTTCCGACCGCCATGGCAGTCAGTTTGTGATCACCTGTTATCATGACAACATCTATTCCTGCATCCTTGCACTGTGATACTGCATCAACTACTTCTGTCCTTGGCGGATCAAGCATGCCGACCAGTCCCAGAAAGGCATGTCCTATTTCTATTTGATCAGAAGGAATCTCACCTTTCTCCAGTTGTTTATGCGAAAAAGCCAAGACGCGTATCCTTGTGATGCCATCTCGTTGTTTGCATCAATTATTCTTTGAGAGATGTTCTCATCCAGTGAGATGGTATTTCCGTTTACACGTATGGTGTTGCACTGCGCCAGGATCACTTCTGTTGCACCCTTTGAAAAGGCCTCCAAGTTTTGATGTCCACGGTGCACTGTAGTCATCTTTTTTCTCTCTGAGGTAAACGGTATCTCAAAGACTCGTGGGAATTCAGAATCGAGTTTCTCTTTACTCAGTTCTACTTTTTGCCCAAAGACTATCAAGGCGGCTTCGGTTGGATCGCCGATAGCTGTAACGGTATGATCACGTATTTTGACGTCGGCATCGTTACACAAACAGGCAGTTTTTGCAAGCAAGCTTAGGTCGTCTCTGTTTAGATCCGAATCGGTGATCTTCCCTTCAAGGTTATAGCCCACTCCGGAGATGTCTGCATATCTATCGTAAAGGTAGATTCTTCTTACGGTCATTTGGCCCTTGGTCAAAGTACCAGTTTTATCTGTGCAGATTACCGTAGTTGAGCCAAGCGTTTCGACAACAGGTAACCTCCTAACTATTGCGTTTTTCTTTGCCATCTTGTAGACTCCTATCATCAAAGACGAGGTTATTACTGCAGGAAGCGCTTCTGGAACTGCGGCAACTGCAAGACTCAACGCCCACATCAACATCTCAAGCAGACCATGTCCTCGCAAAAACCCAAGGATGCTGATTATGCCTACTACTGCCAGCATTGTTACCGTGAGAAGCTTGCTGACGCTTCTGATCTTTATCTCAAATGGAGTTTTTTGAAGCTGGATTCTTTGAATGCCGGAAGCTATCTTGCCCATCTCGGTGTCCATGCCGGTGGAAACTACAACGGCTTTTCCACGGCCATAAGTCACAGTGGTCATGGTATACAGGATGTTTTTTCTTTCTGGAAGGGGTGTATCTTTTTTGAGTGCACCTACAGATTTGCGCACAGGCGTTGACTCGCCAGTCAGTGAAGCTTCGTTTGTCTGAAGATTGAACTCCTCTATAAGGTACGAGTCTGCCGGAATGATGTCTCCGGCTGCTAGCAGAATTATGTCGCCTGGAACAAGATTCCTTGCATCAGTGATTTTTTGCTCTCCGTTACGAAAAACATGTATTGATGTAGCAGTCATCTTCATCAATTCTTCAATTGCTCTCTCTGAGCGGAACTGCTGGACAAAACTTATGATGACTGCAAGTATGACGATTGCCACGATGACTATAGAATCAATAAATTCACCAACAAAAAATGAGATTGCAGCTGCGGCAAGCAATATGACTATGAGTGGCTCTTTTAGCTGTTTTAGGAAAATAGTCACCGATGACTCGTGTTTTATTTTTCTAATCTCATTTGGGCCGTAAGCAGAGATTCTTTTTTGCGCTTCGTCATCACTCAGACCGTTTACCGCGCTGCCCAAAGCTTGCAGGACTTGGTCTTTTTCAAGTATGTGCCAGTCGAGCCTTTCTTGTTTCAGCTTACTTGAGGACATTGTCGTTTATCGTCCAAAAAGATACTTAAATTGGAGTCCGAATTCCATGACTGATTCCGTCAGGATAGGCAGGGCAGATTACTATAGTTGAAAACCGTATTCCCGTGTTAAATAATGCTAAAGAGATAGTCTAGCATGGTTGGACAAAACGCAGTACTTGCTGCGGTAATAATCGGATTTGCAGTAACTATATTCGGAGTCTTTGTATGGCCATTTTGGAACCTGATGCCTACTTATGTGACTGAAAGTGTCACTGTGATCTACAAGGACGACCAAGGAAGATGCATTGCCGAAACAATAGATCATTATATAGTGCCAATCGGCAAATGTGACGCAAACCCAGGAGATCCTCTGGTAGCAGAGTTTGACGTCAAAGTCAAAGAAAGAATGATCCAGTCTATACGACGTCTCTGATCCTTTTTTACAAATCTAAAAAATTAGTCTAAGCTAGTTATGTCCGGATCGCACATGAAAGTTGGTGCAGCATGCGCACTCCAATCTGATGCATTCTTTTTCTACATGGTGGTTACAAAGACCACATTCACAGTGTATTATCACGGGTAACTAGTCGTTTTGCATATTTAACAGATCGCATTTGGGTGGAACTTAGATGCCAGCCTTGAAAAACAACCAATTTTTTTCTGCAGGCCTAAAGTGAATCAAACAATATCTTCCTTTTAGCTTTTATCTTTGGTGGAAATCCTGAAAAGCTATTTGATATTCACTACGATTTTTTTGCCTTCTCTTTCTATCACTTCAAAGGTGCCTTTATCCCATATTGTCACCTTTCCTGCGCCATAGTCTCCCTTTGGAATTTCACCTTCAAATAGTGCATACTCGATGGGGTGATCGGGAACCTGTACTGCAAGGTGTTTCTCATTTGCCTTAGTTGGTGGCATCTTTGGTAGCGCCCAGCTTTTCAGCACATCATCGAACTCCAGTCTAAGATCCCAGTGGAGTCTTTTTGCATGATGTTCTTGAATGACATAGACCGGCCTTGCAAGTTCTTTTTTACTGTATTTTTTAACAATCGCTTCACAAAAACTCTGACTCGGTTCGTCACTCATGTAATATCAACATAGTTTTTGTCATATAAGAAAAGAAGATAATTACTAGATTTGAATTCTTATTTCAATGAAAAAAGTAGCAATTGTCACTGGCGCAAGCATGGGAATTGGAATCCTGTGACAAAATTCCCTAAAACAAAAAACCATATCAAAAATGCTCCAACAGCTATGGAGACTACAGCTGGAACGAACTTGGCAGATATAGAGTCAACAATTCTCTGTATGTTGCCAGTTGATGCTTGCGCCTGTTCTACTATGTGGATGATTTGTGAAAGTGCTGTCTCTTTTCCAACTTTGATTGCTCTGACTTTGAGTAGTCCTTGTTTGTTGATTGTGGCACCTATTACCTGATCGCCTGCAGATTTGTCCACCGGCAGACTCTCACCTGTAATCATCTTCTCGTCAACTGCGGAGCTTCCTTCTATTATTGTGCCGTCTGTTGGAATTTTTTCCCCAGATCTAATGATGAGAATGTCTCCAACTTGGACTTGGTTTGCAGGAATCTCGACTTCCTGTCCATCTTTTATGATTCTTGCCATGGCAGGCCTAAGATCAAGCAGCTTTCTTACCGCTGCTGAACTCTTCTTTTTGATTGCCTCCTCCATGTATTTTCCAAGCAAAACAAATGCAATGATTACTGCAGATACTTCAAAGTAGACATCTCGCTCTTTTACTGGAAGGATGTCAGGAAAGAACAAAACGGTGACGCTGTAAAAGTATGCTACAAGCGTTCCAATGGATATCAAAAGATCCATGTTGGCAGTTTTTCTCTTTATGGAGTGATATGCACCTACGTAAAATGTCCAGCCACCAATGAACTGGACCGGTGTGACAATGAGAAACAAAAGCATTCCCCATGAAAGAAACGGAATTTGCTGGATTGGAACCCACGTCACAGCTACTGCACCAAATGCCAAACCAAGGTACAGCGCAGCACGGAGAATGGCCAAAACAAGTGCGCCAGATGTAGCAATGTACATTCGCTTTTTGAGCTTGGCAAGCTCCTTTTCCGGGTTTACAAAGGTCTGCTGGCACACAGGACTGCAAAAGTAAAAGTCTCTTGAGCCTATTTCAGAATGAAGTGCCTTCTTTTCATCTACAATCATTCCGCATACTGGATCTTTTGCCATCTTGTGATTGGATATGGTTTTGATGTTTTTAATACAAGATCCTAATTATTAAAACTGGTTTTTGCTAAAATCAGGATTGATAATCGTAACTGTGGTTATTAGGAAAATCAGCCAAAACACATCATGTTTGAGAAACATTGTCAAATCTGTGGTATCAAAGTCGACAAAAAAATATCACCAAAACGATTTGGCAAATACTTTTGCACAGAGGATCACGCACAGAAATACGTAACAAAAAGAGAAGAACAGCAAAGGCTGTTGGAAGAAGAAAGGAGGAGGAATCCTCGCCGTGGCGGCTGCTGCTAAAACACCATATGCTCATTCAGATAGGCCCACTGGAATTACGGTTCTTGGAATCACTTACATAATTTTTGGCATTTTGATGGTGGCAACCGTTGTCATGGTTGTAACATTTACCACCATGATGGGAAGTTACTCTTCTATGATGAGCACCATGATGGGAAATGCACTTGCGGTTTTTGGAGGAGTCATTGCGGTTGGAATTGGAATACTTGCAGCAATTGAGTTTGTCATAGCTTGGGCATTATTTAGCGGTAAAAGTACAGGTAGAATAATAGTGATAGTTCTTTCTATGGTGGATCTGATTATACATGGTGCCACCTTGCTTGTCGGCAACGTGTTTGCTATACCACACATAATTTTGGATTCAATCACCTTCTTTTACATGTGGAAACCAAGTGTTATTTCCTATTTTAATAAAGAATTGTTATCACTTCGATAACTTAGATATCTTTGCCGCAATGTGGGCACTTTTTTTGTGATCTTGCTGTAAGAGGCCCTTTCATATCTGCTGACATCAATGCAATACAGACATCCCATGGTGTGATGGCTGTACCGTTGTATATGACATAGGGATGCTCCATTTTGTTCATCAGCGAGCAAAGATAGTCAAATGGCAGATCCTCTGTAATCGTTTTTGCATAATCCAATCTGATCTGTTTTGCTGGAATGGCCAAAAGCGATTCGACACTTTTTTCAAATTTCAGTATCCTGGATATTTCTGCAAGAATTAACCTGTCGCTAATAAACTGATTGGAATCCTTCAAAACAAGTTTTCTTGTCTTGTTTTCAAACATCATGTTGATAAGCTTGTCCAGCGTGTCGTCGGGCTGAAAGGTAATGATCTTGTTTTTTGGCATTGAAGATACCGTAAGATCTGTCTTGCATCGCATGCCTACATCCAACATCTTCCTTGCGGAAATCGCAGAGTATCCGTCGGATTCGTTACCAAGGATAGCAAACGCCCGCCTTGTGTCCCTCCACTTTGCTATCAAATCCTTGAGTTTTGTTTGCTTTTCTACCTCCGGTACGTCGCGAAACATTATTTGTTCGACTGTGGCCTTGTACTGAAAATCACGTGTGGAGTTTTTACGCAGGTTATCAAGCAAGTCGTAGCCTCCGACTATTCCCGTTGGAATGCCGTCGCCGTTTACTACTACTATCGAGTCTATTGCTGACTCTAAATACTGGGCACACATCTCGGTTGCGACCCAGACTTCTCGGTCTTTGTCGATATAGACGCACGGCGAATCATCAAGCGTCTTTGGAAACAGATCGCTAAGTGTTAGTTCGGAAATGCTATCTTGTGTTGAGACTTTCACGTGCAATAACTGGGGTGATTTTTGCTTAAAAACACCTCAGAGATTATCACAGATGAGATTTGTAATTTGCTGAATATGTTCAGACTCGGATTCTTTTGTATGCTGCCTTACTTAATCTGTTCATAATGCCAAGGCCTAGATCCTTCTTGGTTGTCCCTTGTGCAAGTACTACATCAATTTTTTTTGCGTCAAATTCTCTAAAAGCATCAAACAGATTTGCAGCAATCTTGGAATAACTTCCACCCACATACTTTGTAAAATCTGATCGTTTTTGATAGCCTTTTTGCGTAGCTAATATGCCAACTCTTTTTTGTTGATTCTTTAACGACCTGAACAGCTTTGAAATCGCTGCATTTACTTTGGGGGCAGAACCTTCAATGAGTATTATCTTTGCATTTGGAGAATAGTGTCTATACTTCATGCCAGGTGATCTGTGAACAGACTTGGATTTTTTTCCCTCCACAATTGGATGTATGTCTACTCTGCCGACCTCTTTTTGCAGCTGTTCAAGTGTCACGCCTCCGGGTCTTAGCAACACTGGAGTTTTACCTGTAAGATCAACTACGGTGGATTCAATTCCGATCTTAGTTTTGCCACCGTCAATTATTAAATCAACTTTGCCTGCAAGATCTTCTTGAACATGTTTTGCAGTGGTGGGACTGGGCCTTCCTGCTATGTTTGCAGATGGCGCAGCTATTGGCACACCTGCCTCTCTTATCAAGAGCTGTGCGATATTGTTTTTTGGCATTCTGATTGCTACGGTATCGAGGCCGCCGGTGACAATCTTTGGCACTATCTCAGATTTTTTCAAAACTATGGCGAGCGGCCCAGGCCAGAACTTGCTCGTGAGTCTTTCTGCTATTTTTGGAATGTCTTTTGCCAAAAACACAACGTCATCTCTGTCGTAAATGTGAACTATGAGGGGGTTGTCTGCAGGTCTTCCCTTTGCCTCAAAAATTCTCTTCACAGCACCAGCATTTAGCGCATTTGCACCAAGGCCGTACACTGTCTCGGTTGGAAATGCCACCAGCTTGCCTCGCCTGATGACCTTTGCAGCTTCTTTGATTTTTGAGATCTCTGGATTTTTTGGATTAACTTTGATGACCTTGGAATGCATTGTCTGATTTTAGAAAACAACTCTTGCAGCCATATTAATCAATGAATTCCAAGATCGAATTTTTAAGGAGATCTTTGTGCTTTTAATTGGTGAAGGCGGACCTAAAAAAAATTGCACTGGAGAGAATCTATGTTTTGCTCAAAGAAGCACAAGCTAACACCAAAAAAAATCCAGAGCTTGCTCAAAGGCAGGCAGGTCTTGCAAAAAAACTCAGCAACAAATACAAAGTAAAACTTCCATACGAAATAAGGATGCAGTTTTGCAAAAAATGCAAGAGCTTCATTGCGCCCGGAATAAACTCCAAAGTCCGCCTTGGCAGATCCACACTCAAATCGGTGCGAATAACCTGTCAGTTTTGCAATCACACATACCACAATGTCAGCCAAAAACCAAAATGATTATAACACCTCTAACAAGTCTGTCTTTCACATGGCAAAGGTATACGACGTACCAGCAGAC
>JBBIVI010000037.1:0-10252 GCA_037439825.1 Candidatus Nitrosotenuis sp.
AACACAGTAGAGTATCTTTTCAAAAAGAAAAATTCAAACGACACGGTACGTTGTCTCTTCTGCAACCACACAAGTTCCTGCTTTACATCAAGGAGTTGGAGTGGAGATACAACCACAGAAAGGATAAATTGTTTGATCTATTGATAGATTACATGTTGGGGGCAGTTAAATTATAATCACCTTTTATTTTAATGGAATTTTGATAGTGATTTTTGAGCCGTTTTTGAGATTTGCTTTTTTTCGAATGTCTGATTCTGATATCAACTCGACAATAGAGTTATCGTGGTGAGTGCGCTCAAGCATAATCAACTCGCAATTTATTTTGTCATTTAGGATACAATGATAGCACTTGACCCAACCATATGTCCTTTTTCCGTCGGAAAATCCATCTATTTTGACTCCCTCGATACTGTTTAGCTGGCGCAGGGCCTCTACATTTTCTTTTTTGTCCAGCTTGACGTTGAGTGTGCCAGGGAACGGAACGTATCCTATCTTTGAGCTGAACTTTTTTTTGTAGCCTTTAAGCGAAATGTAGTATTCACCTTCGCCCATTCCTGAAACAAGTGTACCTCTAAGCTCAATCTGAGAAGGAATCGACTCGAGACTTTTTTGTAGTATAGAATACAAATCTGCAATTTGATCGTATCCTTTTTTTGTGAGCTTGACTGAGATCTTTCTCCCACTCATTATTCTTTCAATGTAGCCGCCTTGCTCTAGCTCAAGCAAGTGCTTTGATGCTGCTTGTTGTGATCTATGTATTCCCTTTCCAAGCTGGCTTGTTGTAATTGAAATAAAATTATTTTTTGCACCCTTTGATAGCAGTTCGGTCAGAGTTACCAAGTGCTGTATCTTTAACTCAATCATTGTGATAAAGTAAAAAAGAAAAAAGAGTATTTATGCTACTCCAAGTTCGGTAAATGTTTTGAGCGCAATTCCGTCCTTGTTTGTGAGGTTGGCAATTCTGTGTCCAATCACACATTCTATTCCGGCTTGTTTTGCACCATCTACCAGTCTTTGGGTCACTATTCCATCGAGTACTAGATATTTGATTCCAGATTGCACCGACAATTTTGAGACAAGCTCAGAGATTGGTACCTTGAATACCTCGTTTCTGTTCGCATCAAGTCCCACCGCCTCAAGTGTTTCATTGATTTTGGCGTAGGTCTTTTCTGCAAGCTCTGCTAGGGGTTTGTCAGATGGATCAGAAAGTGAGGGCTTTGGTTTCGGATTTCTCATCTCCTCGATAGTGTCTTTGAGAATGTCTGTGATTTGCTGTGGTGTCAGCTCTTCTACCTCTACGCCTTCTGGGGCGCGGTGGACTATGTCTATGTCAACTACGCTTTTGAGCTCTTTGAGGATGAATCCGCCAGCTCTGTCGCCGTCCAGGAACGCAATTACTTTTTCTTTGGTGTCACACAAATCTTTGATTGACTCGTCGATTCGTGCTCCATCGATTGCAAGTGCGTTGTCGATTCCGGCACGAAGGAGGTTTATTACATCTGCTCGACCTTCTACCAAGATAATCCACGGTGCATCAAAGACTCCTGTACCACACGGAAGCTTTGCGCGACCGTATGTGGTCAGTTTGCCTGACACCGAGGTTCCCTCATGGATGTCTTTTAGCATTGTTTCTCCTTCGGAGATTGTCTTTGTGGCCCATTGCTGCTTAATTGCCTTGGCTCTCTTGATGATGTCGTCTTTTTTTGTAGCGCGAACATCCTCGATTGCTGTCAGCTGGAATTTGCAGTCAAATGGACCGACTTTATCGATGCTTTCGATTGCTGCTGCGATTAAGGAGGCCGTATCAATATCAGTACTCATAGGAATTAGTGCTTCACCTTTTGTGGTGTTTGTAGTAGCAGTTGTCGTTACCTCTATTCTTCCGACTTTGGAGACTCGTTGGAGCTCATTTAGGTTCATCTCTGGGCCTAGGAGTCCTTCCGTCTGCCCAAAAATTGCGCCTATTATGTCTGCTCTCTCAACCAGTCCGTCAACTTCAAAGGATAGCTTAACGTGATATTTGACAATTCCTGATTGTGGCAATTGAAAATATACCTCCTAAATATCAATAATTTATCTCTCACATTGATAGATATAAGTGCTTCATGTTTTATGCCCATTATGAAATGATCCATTAGGCATGAATCCAAAAATGATAAAAATTGAAGATTTATTCGGTGCTAAAAGAGTGTCCACATGAACAGGTCTTTGTTACGTTTGGATTGTTGATCTTAAAACCTGAACCCATTAGTGACTCGATGTAGTCGATGTTTGCTCCCTTGAGGTGTTCTTGACTGTAGCTATCTACTAGCAGTTTTACTCCTTGTTCTTCGATAATGATGTCGTCTTCTTCCGGTTTGGCTTCAAATCCCATGCCGTAAGAAAGTCCTGAACATCCGCCACCTTGAACGTAGACTCGAAGATATTCTGGCTTTTCGGCCTCTTCTTTCATGAATTCTACTATCTTTTCTGCTGCTTTTGGCGTGATTGTGATCAATTTCTGTGATTGTTCGGTTGCCATAAGTGACCATGCCTCTCTAAATTATAATAAGGTTTTCACCCAAGACCCACTAGTAAAAAAGAAATTAGGATGAGCTTATTTTTTTGACTTGTTTACAAACGCAGTCATGCGTTGTTCTCTGTCGGGATCTGTAAAGCAGTTCCTCCATGCCAAAAGCTCAACACCAAGGCCTGTGTCTAGATCTGCATTGCGTCCTTTGTTGATCGCAATCTTTGACATTTTTACGCCGGATACAGAATTTGCAGCAATCTGCTGTGCCATCTTTAATACCTCATCTGCAAGTGATGTAAGTGGCACGACTTGGTTGACCAGTCCTATCTCTTTTGCCTCGTCTGCTTTGATCATCTTGCCAGTGTATACAAGCTCTTTTGCTTTTGCAATTCCAACTATTCTCATCAGTCTCTGAGTTCCTCCCCATCCTGGAGGGATTCCAATGGTTACTTCTGGTTGGCCCATCTTTGCAGTGTCTGCGGCAATTCGTATGTCACAAGACATTGCAAGCTCGCATCCACCGCCCAGTGCAAATCCATTTACTGCTGCAATTGTTGGTTTTGATACGTTTTCAACAGTTGCGGTCAACAATTGACCAAGCTTTGCATACTCGACTGATTCATCGGCTGTTATTTTTGACATGTATTCAATGTCTGCGCCTGCAGAAAACGCTCTGTCGCCTTCGCCTGTAAGGATTATCACCTTGACTTCGCTGTCTTTGTCTAGCTCCTCAAACGTCTTGATGATCTCTTTGGCTACGTCTATGTTCATTGCATTTAGCTTGTCTGGTCTATTGATCTTGACTGTGGCAATTCCGTTTGATTTTGATGTCGTAACTAAAGCCATGTTTGATCCGATTTTTATGGTTGAAATAAATGTTCTCTACGCAGAGGCTTTGAGGTGCTTGCCCCATTGTGCAAGTGCCGCAGCTGCTGCTACCCAATTTCTGATATCGTCGTACACTGGAACTCCTTCTTTTTCAATGAGGGCAGATATCTTTTGCGTGTATGGTCCGCCATTTCCTCCCACAAGCAGTGGTTTTTTCTGCTGCTTTGAGAACTCTGCTAGGTACTGGATAATCGTTTCTTCCAGCGGGTCATCTTGGAAGACAAACCATGGCATTACAATGTCCACGTTTGGATCGTCGTAGAACTTTTGGATTGTGTATCTATAGTCATCTGCATTTGCGCCACCCGTTACATCGACTGGATTTCCTTTTCCAATTACGTATGTCGGTGGGAAATGTTCTTTGAGCTCTTTGAGCGTCTGTGGTGTGACTTGGGCTAACTCGAGACCAAGTCTTTCAAAATGGTCTATTCCGCCAATCATTGGACCTGCACCGTTACTACACAGTGCTGCACGGTTACCTTTGGCTGCTGGCTGCCATGCAAGTGCCTTTGTCACGGCCGCAAGTTCCTGATAACTATCAACTGAAATAATTCCTGCTTGCTTGAATGCGCCCATGATGATTGCGTTAGAACCCCCAAGTGAGCCGGTGTGCGATGCTGCTTGTTTTGCACCTGCTTCGGTCCTACCGCTCTTCCAAATAACTACCGGCTTTTTCTTTTCCTTCATTACACGTTTTGCAGTCTCGATGAATTTGCGTCCATCTCCAAAGCCTTCAACGTATAGTGCAATTACCTTGGTTTGCGGGTCGTTTGCCAAATACCAGATCATGTCTGCTTCGTCGACATCGGATCTATTGCCATAGCTTACCATCTTTGAGAGACCAAATGTGTCTGCAGTCTCCAAAAAGCTGATTCCCATGGTGCCGCGTTGTGAGAGTAGTGCTACATTTCCAAGTCTTGCTCTGACCATTCTTGCTTGGCCTTGGAATGCGCAGTCGAGTCTGTTTGCGGCGTTGAACATTCCTATGCAGTTTGGACCAATAATTCTGATTTTGTGTTTTTCAGAAAGTGATTTTATTTGTGCCTCGTAGTCTGCTCGCTCACCACCAAGCTCTTTTCCACCACCTGACACTATGACTACATTGTGGATTCCTTTCTTTGCACAGCTCTCCAGAATAGGTGGTGTCACAGAAAGATCGACACAAACTACCACGAGATCGACTTTATCATTTATTGCCTCAAGGGAAGGATAACATTTGATCCCAAGTATCTCTTCTGCCTTTGGATTAATCGGATATACTTTGCCTTTGTAGTCGTGCTTTGCAAGACTGTCAAGTACGGAGTTGCCTACCTTGCCTGGGGTAGCTGAAGCGCCAACTAGTGCGACAGACTCTGGGGTGAAGAACTTTTCCATAAACGAGTCGTCCGGCTGAGCCTTTGAAATTGCATTCTTGTTTACTTCTTTTGCTAATATGATCTTGGCATCGACTACATAGTATGATTTTGGATAGACAACAATCGGATTAAAGTCGATGCTGTTGATGTATTCGGCGTTTTCTGTGCCTATCTTGCCTATCTGAACCAGTGCCTTTGCAAGCATGTTCATGTCAATTGGCTTGCTGCCTCTAAAGCCCTTGAAGAGCTTTGATGACTTTAACTCGTCAATCATGGATCTTGCATCGTCGATTGTGATTGGGAGCATTCTCCACGCAACGTCTTTGAAGACCTCGGTCATTACACCACCAAGACCTGCCATGATGACTGGGCCAAACTGCGGGTCTACTTGGAGTCCGACTATCATCTCGATTCCTTTTGGAACCATTTTTTCCAAGAGTACGCCTTTGACTTCGACACCTTTTTTCTTTGAGAGTCTGCCGTACATGTCGTTGAAGGCCTGCTTGACCTCCTTGTCACTGCTTATTCCGACTTTGACTCCGCCTACATCTGTCTTGTGCAGAATTTGTGGAGAGACTATTTTCATTACAAGCGGGTAGCCTATCTTCTTTGCTGCCTTGACTGCATCCTTGGATGATTTTACAAGGGCGTATGGCGGAACTTTGACCCCATATGCCTTAAGTATTGATTTTGAAGCTTCCTCGGTAATTACTTTATGATCCGTTTTGATTGTTTCATCAAAAATTTTTTTAGTGGAATTCATAATGTGATCGGACACAGCCCAGCTCAATATATTAAACTTTGGTCGAGCTCACTCAAAAAATGTTGAACCAGTGCCTTGGATGTAAAAATGCGATCATAATTTGCTTAAATTATTTTTCAGACAAATCCCAAGATTAGAATTGCAACTCCAAAATACATGGCAATTGTTGTAATATCACTAATTATTGTTGCAAGCGGCCCTGATGCAATAGCGGGATCTTTTTTGAGCTTGTCAAGCATGATGGAAAAATAAGTTGCGAAAAATGCTTGAAACATCATGCTGAAAAAAATAGCGACACCTATGATTGTACCAAGTCTGATTTGCTGCCAACCTAATATCTCTGCTACAAACAACATTATTGCAAAAGCTGCTCCCAGTATGGCACCGATTTTGATTTCGCGGATCATATATCTGAGTCTAGAAAATCCAGGTTCGACTGCAAGCAATCTTACTACGAGTGTCTGTGATTGTGTGCCTACTGCATCGGTGAGGTATACTATGACCGGAATAAATGAAGCCAAAACAATGTAAGAATTCAAAATCTCTTCAAAGTTTGTTATTATCATGGCCGTAACCAAGCCACCAACTAGGCCCAGAAAAAGAGATGGAAATCTTACCTTCACAAGCTTTGAGAGCGGCGTATCGATTGACTCGATCTCTTTTGCGTGACTGACTCCGCCCGACTGGAAGATATCTTTTCTAAATTCGTGATTAAATATGGAAAGAATCGTCTTGTGTGGCAGGACCCCGATTAGACGGTGCTCTCTGTCTACAACCGGAACTGACTTTAGGCCGTGTTTTAGGGCAAGATACACTGCGCGTTCTTGGTGTGAGTGGCACTTTACTGAGATCACATTTGTGTTCATTATGTCCTTTAGCTTTGTACCTATTGGAGCTTGCAGAACTTGCTTTAGTGAGACTACGCCAACTAAAACTCCGTTTTCGTCTACCACATACACGTAGCCTATTGTCTCAAATTCTCTTGCTTTTACGTCTAGTATTTCTTCAATTTTTTCTACCGTTTCTGTTGGGAGAAATGAAAGAAATTTTCTTGTAATTTTTGTGTCTACTAGGTGTTCATGGTTGTTTTTTTCATTTGACTGAATATTCTTTTTTGTCATCACAAATCAGTTTTTATCTGACGATCAATACCGGGCAGCTTGCAAGCTCGGAAACTCTCCTACTCGCGCTTCCAAGAGCAATTATCCTTTGTATTCCGGCAAGGCCTGCACTCCCAATTACTATGAGATCGATTTTCCTTTTTTTGGCAAAGCTGAGGATGGTCTTAGCTGGTGAACCTTCAATTATCTCATAATCGGCAAAGACGCCATCTTCCCTACACCTGAGCATCTCGTCACGCAAAATTAGATCCATCTTTGACATTGAAGCTTTGAGGTATTTTTGGAGCTTTTTTGTGTCGACATAATCCATAATCTTGCTTGGAGATGATGGCGAAAGCCTCTCTACCGCAGTTAGTAGATACAACTCGGAATCAAATTTTTTTGCTATCTTGATGGCCACATCTACTGTTTTTTTTGAATATTTTGAGCCATCATAAGGCGCAAGAATGCGCTCAAAGTCTTCACCCATGAATCAATTTTTTATTTTCGGTATAATACTTTGTAAGAGAAATTTCATTGTTGATAATCAAGCTTTACACATATTCATATTCAAAATGTAAAATCATCTACTGAAAATATCTCTTAGAGTTTGAATTCCGACTTGAAGTTCTTGTAAAATATTTTCATATTTGATTGGACGACTCTTATATTTGCGTCAATGTCGTCTCGAATTTTCGCTACGTTGAGGCCTGCTAGAGTTATTTCTTCTTGTGCAACGTCAAGCCATGACAACAGGATGTCTTTGTTTACCTCAAAGTGGAACTGCACACCTATTGCAGAGCCGTACTGAAATGCCTGATTGTACATTTCAGAATGTGCAAGACGTTTCCCACCTGGCGGAATATCGAATGTGTCTCCGTGCCAGTGAAACACTGTAAACGGATTGGATATTCCAGAGAACAGATGTGATCCTGAATCGTCTATTTTTAGATCATGATAAAACCCAATCTCTTTTTTTGGACCTGGATAAACTTTGGCCCCCAGTGCTTTTGCAATCAGCTGTGAGCCAAGACATATTCCAAGTATTGGAATGTTTTTTTTGCTTGCATTTCTAATTAAATCAATTTCTTCCTTTAGATGTGGGAGATCATCGTTTGCACTTTCTGGCGCACCAAGAATCAAAACCGCGGAATGATCAAGTGGTGGAATTTTTTCTTTTTTCGCAAAAACAGTTTGTAATGTAAAACCGTCTGATTCGAATAATTCTCCGATGGTTCCTGGCCCCTCAAGTTTTGCATTTTTTACAACTAAAATTTTTGACATTATTTGTCACAACTTGTTTTTTGGTTCATCATGTCGTAGAACTCATGTCCAGAATATTGCTGTGTGATTGAAAACGGTATGAAGCCGATTATCTTTGTCTCAAGTGTGGTGATTACATGCATTTTACCTGGGTCTATTCGCGCCGCGGCAGCATTGTTGTTTAGTGCAGTATTTAGCGATGAGAAAAGCACTTGGGATACACGTTTGTCATCAGCTTCGAATGTGCCAGAAACCATCGTGCTGGTGTGTGGTGAAATGCTTGCACCTTGACTTGAGAATCTTCCGAGGTTTTGTTCATCAAATGTGATCTCGATTGAATATCTCTCAAAGTTTGCAGGATAGTCTGAATTGTTACACACTGCAAGTCTTCCATTAAACATCATGGAAAGCAAATCAAAGGAACTTTCTTGATGCCATCTAAACTCTAAATTTTTTACAAACACAGTATTCAGTGCCGAATAACCTACCGTGGCCGCAATAACTACAATTGAGCCAAATACGATTGCAGTATGTTTGTTTGCCACGTCTTTGATACAAAAACAGGCATAATTTTAGCTATTATGAAAAATGAAAGAGGGTTTTATGGCCAAAGGCCTTTTGCATTGAATGCTTCGACAACTCTGCTTACTGCCAAAACCATTGCGGCACGTCTCATGTCTATTTTGTGTTTTTTTGAGAGTGCTAGGGTGTCTTTGAATCCTCTGACTATGTGGTCTTCCATCTTTGCAGCTACTTCATCAAACGACCAATAGTATCCCATGTTGTTTTGCACCCACTCAAGATATGAGATACAAACACCACCTGAGTTTGCCAAGATGTCTGGCAACACCATTATCTTTTTGTTGTAGATAATTGGATCTGCTTCTGGCATGGTTGGGCCGTTTGCGGCTTCTGCAATTATCTTGCATTTTAGGTTCTTTGCGATTTTTGCGTTGATCTGATTTTCAAGCGCAGCTGGAACTAGTACATCACATTTAGTTGTTAACAGCTCTTCTGTGGAAATCTTTTTGCTACCTGGATATCCAACAACAGAGCCTGTCTTTTCTTTGTACGCAAGAACTTTTTTGGAATCGAGGCCTTTCGGATTGATTATGGCGCCTTTAGAATCGCTTACTGCGATTATCTTTGCTCCCATCTTTTCCAGATATTCTGCGGCAAATGTTCCGGCGTTTCCGTATCCCTGAATTACAACCTTGGCTCCCTTTAACTTGAGGCCGATTGTCTTTGCAGCTTCGCGGATACAGTACGCGCAACCAAGACCTGTTGCTACGTTTCTTGCCAGAGAACCACCCAGTGAGAGTGGCTTGCCTGTAATTACGCCTGGCTCATTTTCCATGCCTGACATTTTGCTGTATACATCCATTATCTGCGCCATTTCGACGCCGGTTGTGTATACATCAGGTGCAGGAATGTCTTTTTTTGGACCGATGATCTCAGATATGGCAAAAGCAAATCGTCTTGTCAGTCTTTCAAGCTCGTTATGGCTGAGTTTTTCTTTTTTTGGATTGACATAGATTCCTCCTTTGCCTCCACCAAGTGGGACGTCTACTACCGCACACTTCCAAGTCATCCAGGCAGACAGTGCCTTGACTTCCTTTTCCATGTACTCGATTCCGCCCTCTGGATCAAAGTATCTGATTCCTCCCTTGTAGGGACCTCTGTCGTTGTTGTGCTGACTTCTAAATCCAATGAAGACTCGGATCTTTCCATTGTCCATCTTCACTGGAAGTTTTACTCGCAACACCTTGTTTGGTTCTGCAAGATAATCCCTTGTACCTTTGTCTATCTTTAGTAAGGCACAAGCGTCATCGAGTTGCTTTAATGCATTCTTCCATGGATCTCCCTGAACCAAATCGATCGTGATCTTGTGAATACGGTTTCTATTTAAGTTTGTTGAGAGTGTTGTGCTAAAATAATCGGACAACCAAACTAATTGTGATGAACTCAGATAAACTCTCCAGTCTTGAAGGACACAAATACGTCAACTTAGAAACATACAAAAAAAGCGGCCAAGCTGTGAGGACGCCTGTCTGGTTTGTCATATTTGAGAATCAAGTTTTTGTCACAACTAGACCTGATACGGGCAAAGTAAAACGAATCAGAAACAACCAGAAAGTCAAGATGATGCCTTGTGGCATGAAAGGCGAACCAAAAGGAGATTGGATTGAGGGAACTGCAAGATTTGCAAATGAAGCAGAGTCACAAAACGCAATAAATCTAAGAAACAAAAAATACGGATTCAAAGCAAAGCTTGTTGGGGCGTTTGCGTATCGCGGAATCAAACCTGTAGTAATTGCTATTGCTGTTTAGTAGTAGACTATCTTGCGGCTCAGCTGGCGTTCAAGTTTTT
>JBBIVI010000038.1:0-9195 GCA_037439825.1 Candidatus Nitrosotenuis sp.
TTCATTTTTTAAATATACATAAATAGTCAGTATTCTATTCGCCAATTAAGATGAATAGTTATGGACTATCTGTGCTAATTGCCATATTGGCTGCAGCAGGCACTTTAGCAGTAGTACCAACTTTTGCATCTACATTCGATGAGGAAGCATGTCCAGGATGTGGCAGCAGCGACGTTTACACAAAATCGAATCTGGCAAGACAAAATAATGTGCCAATTTCGGTTTGGACAGACCAAGGAGTCTACGACCACCAATCTGAAATCATGGTGAGCGGCGTTGTTGCAAATCTAAGAGGAGATGCTCCAGTCACAGTCACGGTGTACGGTCCACAAAACAACCTTGTGACTGTCAGACAAGTCGAAGTTTCAGAGGACAACACATTTGAGACCACATTTAGCACAGCAGGTGCTCTCTTCAAACAAAACGGCATCTACACGATCCGAGTCCAGTATGGACCACAAGAGATCAACAACAAAGTTGCAGTAGAGCTGGTAGGAGAGACACCAACAAAAGAGGGAATGTTGTGCGATGATGGTGAGCTTGCCGTAAAAGGTGGAAGCAAAGTCTATTGTGTGCCGTATGAAGCATCTGGTGCAGTAGTTACAAAGGCTACAGTCAGCAGTGCTACAACTTCGATGGTATTGATGATCGATGCAGAAAGTGATGGTTCTATCTCGCTGATGATTCCAAGAGACGTTTTGGACTCACAGACAGGCAACGAGGACACCGACTTTATCGTCCTAGTCGACGGTGAAGAGGCAGACTTCGAGGAGATAGACAGTGATGATGCAACAAGGACACTTGACATCACATTCTCAGAAGGAGCTACAGAGATCGAGATCATAGGTACTTATGCAGTTCCAGAATTTGGCACAATGGCAGCAATAATTCTAGCAATAGCAATTGTATCAATAATTGCTGTTTCTGCTAGAACACGACTTAGCATCTTACCAAGATACTAAGGCCAACTACTTTTTTCATTTTTTAGTACAAATTCCTAGAAAAGGAAATATACGATTACCCCACAACTGGTTTGTGAAAAAATTTGCCGTCTTGATGATAGCACTTGTTGCGTTTTCGTTTGTTACACTTGCAAGTGCACAAGAAGCGTGCAAACAATTGTGTGTCGCAAAACAGTTCTACGAACAAGGCGATGCAGTAATCATTTCTGGTAGGTTTGATGCAGTACTGCAGAATACGCCACTCATCATTCAAGTGTTCAGAGAAAGTAATCGGGTTCACATAGCTCAGGTGGATGTCTCACAGGATGGAAGCTACACTTACACTCTGATTGCAGATGGTCCTTACTTTAACAAGGACGGAAAATACATCATACAGGCATCGTATGGAGTCTCAGGCAACGTCTACGAGACAAGCTTTGACTTTCAGACAAAGGAATCGGCAGGAACTACGACAAACATCTTCGAGGTAAATGCAGGACAGATTGGAACCTTTGATGTACCATATACTATACGCGGCGGCACCATAAAGAACATACTTGTCGATCCAGACATTCTCGGACTGATTGTGACCATTGATGCGGAAAAAGATGGCACACTTACGATGGATCTTGAAAGAAAGTGGGTCGATGCAAAAAAAACTGATGGTACAGACGACACATACATCATTCTAATTGATGGCCTTGAGGTGCCATACCAAGAGACTGCGGATGCGGACTCGAGGTTAGTCACGGTGCAGTTCCAGGCAGGCGACTCTGACATCGAGGTAATTGGAACCTATGTGGTGCCGGAGTTTGGCCCACTTGTCGCAATAGTGATGGTAGCTGCGATCACATCAGCAGTAGTACTCACAAAAAAGATTTCTGTTCTAAAGCTTAGCTAACAAAGCCGTACTTTGTCTTAAACGGTGATACTGCGCGTAATTCTGCAACTACTTTTTTGAGCGTTGAGACCGTCTGGTCTATTTCTTGTGTTGTGTTTGCAAGGCCTACTGTGAGTCTGAGTGAGCCGGTGATCTGCTCGTGTGAGAAACCCATTGCGGCAAGAACGTGAGACGCCTTTTGCGTCTTTACAGAGCATGCAGAGCCAGTTGACGCCGCTATGTCATTTTCGTCAAGCTTGATTATGAGGTCTTCGCCATTTACCCCGAGAAATGTAAAGTGTGCATTGTTTGGTAGACGATTTTCTTTGTGGCCGTTAAGCGTTACGTGTGTTATTCCTTTTGTTACTTGGTTAATGAGGTTGTCTCTTAGGGACTTGAGATACGCGATGTTTTTGTCCAAGTTTTCTTTTGCAAGCTGGCATGCCTTACCAAATCCTACAATGTTTGACACGTTTTCGGTTCCTGAGCGCAAGCCACCTTCTTGGCCTCCACCAAGCACCAGCGGGTTGATTTTAAAGCCATCTCGTATGTAAAGTGCGCCTATTCCTTTTGGGCCGTTTATTTTGTGGGATGAAATCGACATTAGGTCGACCCCAAGATCCTTTACATTGATTGGTATTTTGCCTACTGCCTGCACAGCATCGGTATGAAATGGCACGTCGTTTTGTTTGCAGATTTGTGCTATCTCTTTGATTGGCTGGATTGTGCCTACTTCATTGTTTGCATACATGATGCTGACAAGAAGTGTGTCTTTTGTAATGGTGTCTTTTAATTTTCCAAGATCTATTGTGCCTGTGCTGTCTACTGGCAGGTACACCACATCACATCCTTGTGATTCTAGTTTTTTGCACGGCTCAAGTATTGCGTCGTGCTCGATTGAAGATGTGATGAGTCGACCTTTTTTTGTCATCACACCAAATAGGGCAGTGTTGTTGGATTCTGTCCCACCAGACGTGAAGAGGATCTCATTTGGTTGCGCACCGATCAGTTCTGCTACTCTTTTTCTTGAAATCTCAATTGCCTTTGTTGCTATTCTTCCAAATCGGTGGATAGACGATGGGTTGCCATAATTTTCTTTTAGATAAGGCAACATTTCTTGCAAAACTGCGTCGGCCACTGGAGTGGATGCAGCGTTATCTAAGTAGATCAATCTACAATCACGTTTAGCTTGCCGGGTTTGTATCCTTCTTTGTCGACTGTCACGGATTCAAACCCGATTAATTTTAGCTTCATAATAAGATCATCAAGTTTTTCATTTAGCAGGTGTAGCTCGTCTGCTCCAAGCTCGATTTTTGCTAGCCCATCAATGTCTCGCACTCGTACTTGTTTTGCTCCCGTTGCTTGTTTTACAAATATCTCACCCATCTCGATTCTTGCAAGTCTTTGTGCCGTGACGCGTTGTCCCCACGGAATGCGGGATGCAAGGCATGCGTTTGATGGTCTATCACATACAGAGAGGCCTACCTGTCTTGCGGTGTCGCGTACTTCTTGCTTTGTAAATCCTGTCTCCACAAGCGGGCTGCGCACCCCGTTGTTTTGCAGTGCTACAATACCTGGCCTATAGTCACCAAGATCATCTAGGTTTGTTCCGTCAACTATTAATGAAAAATTTTCTTTTCTTGCAATTTCAATGAGGTGTTTTGAGAGCTCAGAGCGACAGTGGAAGCATCTGTTTTTGTCATTTTTGACAAAATCTTCGTTTTGCAGCTCGTCGTATTCTATTATGAGGTGTTTGATTCCGATTTCTTTGCAGACTGTTTTTGCTGATTGGAGTTCTTCTTGTGCCAGAGTCTTATAATCTGCAGTAACTGCAAGCGCATTTTTGCCAAGGCTTGCATGCGCAGTAAAAGCTACAAGAGCGCTATCGACTCCTCCCGACAGTGCCACGATGACGCTTTTTTTGTCCGAAAACCAATCTTGGAGTTGTTTTAGTTTTGTCATTTTAATTGAGTTTTTACTTGAGCTCTGATTAATTCTTCGGTTTGCCTAAATGTAAGGCCTAGTTTTGTCGCTATTGATTTGATATCATCGTATTCTATTTTGAATTGTTCTTTGGCGCCTGCTACCTTGCAGCGAACTGCAAAGTCTTTGTTGTTGAGGCGCACCTTCATTTTGAGAATCTGTCTTGGCACTATGAATCGCTCAGAAGAACGAACTCTTACACCAAGTGTGCCAGTCTCAGTCGTCAGCAGATCTAGGATCTGTTCTACCATATCATGATCACACATTACCGATATTATGTGGCTCGGCCTTCCCTTTTTTGTAATTGTTGGAATAATGGAGATATCTTTTGCACCAGTTGCCATTATTTTGTCAACCAAATACGATAGCACCTCACCTGTAACGTCGTCTACGTTTGTTTCAAGTATTGCCACTGAATCAGAATGAAGTCTTGAGGAGACATTGCCCCGGACAATTTTGAGAACATTTGAAAATCCTTCAAAGTTTTTTCGGCCTGCACCGTACCCCACACCCTGTATTTTCATCAGCGGATAGTGTTCGACACACCTGTCTGCTAGGTTTACAAGGATGCTTGCACCAGTTGGTGTCGTAAGTTCATCTTTTACGTTATTTCCTGTAATGAGTATGTCTGATTTTTCAAATATTCCAAGTATTGCTCCTGCTGGGTTTGATACCGTTCCATGAGAAAAGCTGACTGTTCCGCTTCCCACATTGACTGGCATTGTAACGATTTGCTCATCAAAACAACGCAAGTCATCTAGTGCTATTGCGGTTCCCACTATGTCTATTACGGTGTCAATGCTTGCAGCTTCATGAAAGTGTACAGAGTTTTTTGAGATTCCATGTATTTTTGACTCTGCGAAAATCAAAGTCTTGATGCTGTCTTTGGCGAATTTTGTCGCCTTGTCTGAAAGGCCAATCTTTTTTACGGTTTTTGAGATGCAGTTTTGAATTTCGATTCCTTTTCTTTCGTGATGATGCTCATCAAGTTTTAGGACAAGTGAGGTCGCATTGACTCCATGTTTGTTTACCTTTTTGAAGTCAATTTTCTTAATTGAAGATCCACGTAGATAGTTTTGGGATGCACTTACGCCATCAATTATCTTTGATTTCTTTGCACCAAGGTGCACAAGTGACGACAGCATCATATCTCCGGAGATACCTGCTATTTGTGGATCAATTACTAAAACCATGGAATAGCAATTAGTTAAAATGCATATAAATTCTCATTTCAGAGACTTTACTCACTTTTAGACGTTTTGAATTTTTGAGCGCACCTTTTGTACTATTTCGTCTGGAATTGAAGACATGCTGTGATCTTTTTTGCATGCTCGGCAATTTTTTGGAGTAATTCGTTTTCGTCTTTTGCTGTCACAGACCAGCCGCAACCACTTACGACATCACCGCAAGCGAATTTTTTTGCCATGCTATATGATACTCGTCGTGGTTTTTATTAGTTGTTTGATTTTTGTGTAATTTGCTACAATAGATTTAATTATTGTGCAAAGTCGTCGCAAAATATGATTACGATTATTGGTTCAGGTAAAGTTGGTGGGGATGCGGCTCTTTTCTGCGCACTCAAAAAAGTAGATCGTGAGATCTTGTTGCTTGATGTTGTCAAAGGCCTTCCACAGGGTGAGGCAATGGACCTAAACCACATGCTCTCAGAGCATGGAATAGATGTTGATGTCCGCGGCTCAAACGACTATGCCGACATGAAAGGCTCAGATATTGTAGTAGTTGTTGCTGGTTCTGGTAGAAAACCTGGAATGACAAGAATGGATCTTCTCAAGATAAACGCAGGCATAGTAAAGGATGTGGTTGAGAACATCAAAAAACATGCAAAGGATGCAATCATAGTTCCGGTCACAAATCCACTAGATCCAATGGTTCACATAACTTACAAGACGTCAGGCTTTGAGCGAAATCGAATAGTCGGAATGGGCAACATGCTAGATCTTTCAAGATTTATCCAGTTTATTCACGAGGCTACAGGTCACTCGCGCGACTCGATTCGTGCGCTGGTAATTGGAGAGCACGGCGAAAACATGCTCCCACTTCCAAGATTCTCCACCATATCTGGAATTCCGCTTGCAAACATGTTGCCAAAAGAAAAGCTAGACCAACTAGTATCTGACACAAGACAGGTTGCAGCTAAGGTAATTGAGTTGAAGGGTGCCACAGTACATGCGCCCGGAAACGCAATCTCTGCAATATCGGAGGCAATCCTCAAAGACAGAAAAAAAATCATTCCTGTTGCAACACCACTAAGCGGCGAATATGGTCACTCTGATGTCTCAATTGGAGTTCCTGCTGTGATTGGCAGAAACGGTGTTGAAAAGATAATAGAGCTTGATTTGAATCAGCAAGAAAAAGAATTGTTCAACAAGGGAGTAGAAAGCGTCAAGTCCGCCCTTGCTGGCATCTGATCAGTTTTTTTAACCAATTCAAATAAACAGAGACGTTGGATACGCTTGATGTTTTAGAATCACTGAAGGCCGGCAAGATCAGTGTGCCAAAAGCAAAAAAACTTCTCTCATTGTACTCTATTGAAAAAATCGAAGATTTTGCGCAAATCGACATGGGCAGGAGATACAGAAAAGGAATTCCTGAAGTGATTTTTGCGGAAAGGAAAAAGCTTGACGAGATCAAAAAAATAATTCAAAAGATACTTGCCAAGTCAGACTCTGTCTTGGTTTCAAGGATACAACAGCATGACTATGTAAAGGTGATCAGATTTGCAAAAAAGAACAAGATTAAGATCAAAGATGGAAAAAATACAACTACGTTGCTCTTGTACAAAAAAGAGCCGAAAAGTCTGGGTGGTAAAGTAGGTATAATCACAGCTGGCACATCAGATATTGGTGTTGCCGAAGAGGCTCGTCTTACCTGCGAGGCCATGAACTGTACTTGTGTGTCAGCATATGATGCGGGTGTCGCAGGTCTTCACAGGATGTTTCCCATCATAAAGAGATTCGTGCAAGAGGACGTTGACGTTATAATAGTTGCTGCAGGAATGGAGGGCGCACTGGCATCGGTGGTCTCGTCGTTGGTCGATGTTCCGGTGATTGGGCTTCCGACCTCGGTCGGTTACGGTTACGGTGAAAAAGGTGTTGCTGCACTCGCATCGATGCTTCAGAGCTGTTCACTTGGACTTTCTGTTGTGAATATCGATAATGGTATTGGAGCAGGTGCGGTTGCTGCAAACATTGCAAACAGAGCTAGACGTCGATGATTCCCAGGTTGGCAAGCTCGTTGCCGATCCCAAATCCAACAAGTGCTATTCCGGTTCCAAGGCCTGCCATCTCAAGGCCTCCCTTGATGATGCTCGTTTGTGCAAGTTTTGATTTTATTGCGCCTACTGCAAACGAGGTAGTCAGGCTTATCCCTACTGCTATTGCAAGCGGTACATAACCCTGTAAAAAGAAGAATGGAACAATTGGCAAGATTCCCCCAACCAAGAAGGCCCCAAACATTCTAAATGCGCTTTTTAGCGGACTTCCAACTATTTCGACGTTGAGCTTGAGCTCTTCTGTGAGCATTGTATCTAGCCAGACTTTTTTGTCGGAGGTGATTTTATTGACTATCATTTCTAAGTCTTTTCCGGAAAATCCCTTTGCCTTGTAAATGTCCTCTATTTCTTTGCGTTCAAGATCAGGCTTGTTTTCTATCTCCCATTCTTCTCTTGCAATTTCTGATTTGAGAAGCTCGCGGTGTGCCTTGACTGCGAGATAGTTTTGTACTGCCATTGCTTTGGCGCCTGTAAACATACCTACAAGTGCCGCCAGAATTATAATGCTTGATGAGACATCTGCACCGCCCACACCGGCTGCAATTCCAAGTGATGTGTTTATACCGTCACCAAAACCGAAGACAAAGTCCCTAACTCCGCTTGATTCGGCAAGGTGTGGCTCTGCGTGCCTCGGCTCTGAAACTTCCTTCATTTTGTAGACTAGGATCTTACGTAATTTAAGCTTGAAAAAATCACCCAGTAAGTATTTTATACCATTGAATAAGTCTAAACTTCGTTGGCTGGCAAAAGAATAGTTTTGACTGCAGACCGCAGTCTTATGACCAACTACCGTGGTAATTTTCTTTATGGTTTCATAGCATGTGGCCCGTACGAGCTTCTACCTGAATGGGTCTTTGACAAGGTGTTTTGTCCAGCAGTGGAGACAGACCCGGTAACAGGCGAGGCCAAAGTGGCCCAGGTAGGCCTCAGAAGGGTCGAAAGTGCACTCCTTCAGGGATACAAAAGGGACGAAGTCTTTGTTGCAAATCCGGATTACTTGGAAAAATCAATTGGTCCTGACACAAAAGTGGTAGGCATCAACGTCATGGATCCACTTGGCATGGCACCAGTAACTACCACCATGTCACCAGAAAAGCTATCGTACGTGGCAATGAAGTTCAAGCGAATGTGTGCAAAGATAATCCAGTTGAAGAAAAAATACAACTTTCATGTAGTTGTGGGTGGAAACGGAGCCTGGGAGCTTGCAAAATCAGACAGAATGAAGATCCATGGAATAGATACCGTCGTCGTAGGAGAAGCAGACGAGCTTGCACTCGATTTATTCAAAGATTTGGAAAACGGCGATGCCCCAGAACTCATGCACTGCTTTGTTAAGAACATACAGAACATTCCAATTATTGAAGGCCCTACCGTAAACTCGCTAATCGAGGCGATGCGAGGATGTGGAAGGGGATGTGACTTTTGCGATGTCAACAAGAGATCCAAAAAAGACCTACCTTTGGAAAGACTCCAGCACGAAGCAAAGATCAACTTGGATTACGGATTTGATTCTATTTGGTTACACTCAGATGAGATGCTTTTGTACGGGTGCGAAAGTAAGGACTTTCAGCCAAACCGCGATGCAATAACTGAGCTGTGGCGAGGACTCAAAGGCCTTGGTGCAAACTTTGTCGGAACCACTCACATGACATTTTCTGCAGTGGCAGCTGATCCTCTGCTCCTAAAACAAATGTCTGAGATAAACAACATGCATACAACCGGCAGATGGCTCGCAACAAACCTTGGAATCGAAACGGTTGCTCCAAGGATGGTCAAAAAACACTTGGGGGTAAAGACAAAACCTTTCTCAACGGACGAATGGGGCTGGGTCGTAAGAGAAGGTGCCCGAGTCATGAACGAAAACCACTGGTTCCCAGCAGCCACTCTGATCATAGGCTGGCCTGATGAGACACCAGACGAAACCCAGTACACAATCGATTTGATTGAGGACTTTAGAAAGACCAACTTTAGAGGACTCGTTGCACCGCTTTTGTACCAAGACTTTTCTGAAAAGAACTCGATGCATTTTGGAAACCTCAATGAGGCTCAGTTCACCCTATTTTGGAGATGTTGGGAAAACAACCTACGTGTCATAAATG
>JBBIVI010000038.1:9205-10250 GCA_037439825.1 Candidatus Nitrosotenuis sp.
ACTCAGAAACAAGACATATGGACCTCCAATGAAGATCTTTATGTACGGCTTGATAAAGGCCGGCACATGGGCAATTATGAGATACTTGCGCGGATTGTGCAAAGACCTCTTCAATGGCAAGCTTCCAGAAGATATTGTTGAGAAATACGCAAGAAGCAGATCTGTTGCTGCCCCAACATACACAAGATAATTTTTTAGCCTAACTTCTTTATTGCTTCATCAGCAATTGTGTTTCTTTTTGGAGTGATTACAATAAAGTAAGTCTTGTCTGCTCTTTCTATAGCGTTGACTTTGCGGTATGTGTTTGCGTTGATGTCAAACTCTAGTATCCTCCCATCAAGTTTTCCTTTGGCGTAGATCATCAGATAGACATCGCTGTTGTTGTGAGTAAGCGGGATGAACGCAAAGACGTAGCCTTTGTAAGAGTTGATAGGCATTGTGTTTTTCATCGGTGGCATGACTGAAGCCATGTATGCAAATATGTCTTGTATCGAATCAAACTCTTCGAACTCTACGTGCATGAATCTGCTCTGCTAAAAGAGGATATAATCTTAGAGGCGTCTTTTGCTAATTACGCTTCTAAGTTTGACTATGGCCAGTGCTGGTGCGACAAAGTACATGCCTACGTTAAGCAATATGATGCCTATTCCGTATCCTAGCATCTCCTGCTCAGAGTCAATGTCAACATAGTTGAGAATTGACAAAGTCGACAGCATTGGTGTCAATGTCATCCTGACTAGTTCCTTGAATGCGGGGTTTTGTCGTTCCCAATCAGCAACTACAGGGCTAAATGAGTAGTAGGCGTCGTTGAATGCGGTCATGAACGCGGTTCCTGAGCCTGTGCTAAAGACCACATTGTCTCTTACCTCTCTGAGTAGCTGAACTTGTGGTGCTAGCTCACTTCCAAATGCGGCGGTTGCAATTAGGCATCCGCCACCTGGTGCTGGAGCCAGCTTGTCTGGTACACAGGTGTTGCCTTCAGCGTGAGTTCCAGGAGTATTTATTTTTATTTTTGGGTGTGGATCGAGATCTACACATTGACCGT
>JBBIVI010000039.1:0-10196 GCA_037439825.1 Candidatus Nitrosotenuis sp.
ACCACGACATTTTCTGCATCTTGATGCAGCCATCGAGTTTCTAACCCCGCAATGCAAACAAATCTTCATGTGGAGTCTTGCCGCCTGTGCAATTCGTTTCTTTTCTGGATCTGTGATTGGCATCTTTTTTACAACCTCGCTCTGTGTCTTTTTAGTCTTTGGATTCTAGCTTGCCTGCCAAAAGCATGGCTACTTCATTTGGTCTCTTGGCTACGGGTATGTTTGCTTTGTTAAACATGGAGATCTTTGATTCTGCAGAGCCGTATGTCCCCATCACTATTGCTCCTGCGTGCCCCATCCTCTTTTCTTTTGGAGCGCGTCTACCGGCAATATATGCAACTATTGGTTTTTTGATATTTATGTCGATTATGTGTTGTGCAAGTATTTCTTCAGAATCCCCACCAATTTCACCAACAATTACCATTCCCTCCATAGATGGGTAGTCTTTTACCATATCGAATGCGTCTATGAGTCTTGTCCCATTTACTGGGTCACCGCCTATTCCAATAGTTATACTCTGACCAAAACCTGCTCTGCTTAACGTGTTTGAAATCTCGTAAAGTAGCGTGCCGCTCTTTGAGAGTACTGCTATGTTGCCTGGCTTAAAGGGGCTTGCTGGCATGATTCCGATTTTAATCAAACCTGGGATCATTACGCCTGGCGTGTTTGGGCCGATTATAATGGCGTCCTTTTTCTTGGCAATCTCTAGCAATTCCATAGTGTCTCTTACTGGTACATGTTCGGGTATTGAAACAAGTAGCTTGATTCCTGCTTCAAGAGCTTCTTTTGCTGCCCCTAAAAAGAACTTGGCTGGCACAAACACAATA
Organism: Candidatus Nitrosotenuis sp.; assembly: GCA_037439825.1. GTDB lineage: Archaea > Thermoproteota > Nitrososphaeria > Nitrososphaerales > Nitrosopumilaceae > Nitrosotenuis. The sequence goes on from JBBIVI010000039.1 coordinate 828, forward strand.
GATATCTTTGCACCTGTGGCATCGACCGCCTCTTTTACTGTGTTAAATATTGGAACTTTGCCTTCGAATTTTTGCCCGCCTTTTCCAGGAGTGACTCCTGCCGCAATGTTTGTTCCATAATCCATCATTTGTTTTGTGTGTAGGGATCCAAACGTGCCGGTTATTCCTTGTACGATTACTGGAACTCTTTCATAATTTCCAGATGCATCTTTTTTACCTCTTAGAATTTCATAAATATCAACCACGTTTGTTTACCTCCATTACCACTCCGTTTATCGCATCCTCAACAGAATCAAACATTTTCGTTTTTGTGTTTTTGAGCATCTCTTTTGATTTTTCGGATTCTGCACCCATGAGTCTTGCATAAACTGGAAGATCAATTAGTTTATCGTCATACGCTTTGATAAATGCGGTTGCTACAGTGGTTGTCTTTACTATTCCACCATACAAATTAACCAAAATCGCTTTTACTTTTTTCATCTTGCTAATCAAAGTCAACGCTTCGTAGACTGATTCTGTAGTGGCACCACCACCTACATCCAAAAAACATGCTGGTTTACCACCGTTGTCTGCAAGCATGTCCAATGTTGACATGACAAGACCTGCACCGTTGCCTACTACTGCAATGTTTCCATCAAGCTCTACAAGAGTAAACCCGCTTTTTTCAGCTCGTTCTTCAAGTTCGGTTTTTTCTTGGTATTTTGACATCTCTGGATGTCTAAAGTTTGCGTTGTCATCTGTGATGACTTTGCCGTCTAGTGCAATCAGAGAGCCGTCTTTTAGAAGTGCGACTGGGTTTATCTCTGCAAGCTCGGCTTCTTTTTCTACTGTGAGCTTTGATAGTTTTTGTAACATGTCTACAAACTCTGAAATCGTCTTACCTTCAAGGCCCATCTGTTTTGCCACTTGTTCAGCAATCTCTTTTTCTACATGACCTAATCCGACCTCTTTAATTATCTGGTTTTTAACAGACTCTATTTCCACTCCTCCCTCGGCTGATGCAATAATCGTGTAGCATCTTTTACTGCGGTTCAAAAACAACGACAGATACAATTCTTTTTCATATTCTGCCATCTTTTCAAGCAAAATTGCCCTTGTCTTTTCGCCCTTTATTGACATGGACATTACTTGTGGATATTTGAGTTCAAATTCGTCTTGGTTGTGGCATTTTTGAATTCCTCCTGCCTTTCCCCTTCCTCCAACTGGGACTTGGGCTTTGATGACAAATGGGAATCCAAGCTCCTTGGCATCCTTTCTTGCTTGTTCTATGTTTTTTGATGCTATACCTTGTGGGATTTTGATACCGTATTGAGCAAATAATTCCTTTGCCTGATACTCCAAAAGACGCATGCAGAATTTTTTTTCAAGGTCTTTATATTCTGTATGTTAGTTTAGTTGACCTTCAAGCAGTTCGATTGTATGCAAAAAGAGATCTTTGCTTTTTCTGATCAACCTTTGTGGAAATTCCTCCAAAGTGTATACCATTTGTTGTCGGAATGTCGGGGGGAGGACACCACCAGATATTACAAGCTGCTCGATGACATACTTGTCAATAATAGTGCAAACAATTTCCTCATACGAGTCATCTTCCTCTTCTAGTGTCTGTCGGTACAAAACGATTGGCGTTCCAGTCTTTGTAACTATGGATGCTGCTTTTTTTAACAGATCCTCTAGGTGTTGTACCTGCCAAGTGTCTAAGCTGATCTGTTTTACCACAAAACTATATGTATTTTTTAATATTTAACCGCCATTATTTGCGAAAAGCTAGCTTCTTACTCTACTGCAATTCGAATTTTTTGACCATCGATGTCGTCATCTTTGTAGTTTTTAGCCGTCCCGCTAAAATCGATCTGCTTGACACGCACCAAAAATGCCAACTCATCTGAGCGTTCTTTTACCATTTCTAGTGATTCTGAATCAAGCTCCAAAATCGACGCCATTTGCAAAATCTCTGTTGGGTTATAGCCGCGTTCTTTTCTGAGTGTCTGCAGTCGTCGTGCAAGGTCTTTTATCAAACCGCGTGCCATCATCTCTCGATTCCTCGTAGTGGAGATGAATACTAAAAGCCCGTCCCTTTGGGCAAAGGCGTATCCTTCTTTTGCATCAAAGCTTACTACAAAGTCGTCTTTTTCCAAAGTAATCTTGGTTTGTTCTATTTCAAAGGTATGCGTACCATCTTTTAGTAAATCTACTATGATGTCTTCTGGCTTTGTCGCAGAAAATCTTGCAAGTAGGGTGCCCATGTGCTGTTTTGCCTTCGGCCCTATTCTTTTTCGCTCAAGCTCAACTACTGGCTTTATTGGGAGTTTGTGTTTCTGCAGTTGAGAAATCATCTCTAGTCCTTGTGCGTCCTCAAGTTCGATTATCTTGGCAGCCTCTACATTTAGCTGTGTGATCAATAACTCGTAAAGTTTTTCGATTTTTCGTTTTTGGTCTTTTTTGACACAAATTATCGCCTCAGTTAAAGGCCATCTTCTCTTCAATTTTGCTTTCATTCTGGCTGCTGCTGCAACGGACACTGATTCTTTCATAAGATCAAATGATTCTTCGATTGCATCGTTGACTAGCACCGCCTCAAAGATTGGCCATTTTTGCAACAAAATGCTACTGTCTCCAAACGTGCACAAATATAGATACTCACTTGTATAGGGACACAAAGGGTGAATCAAAACATCCAATGTTTTTAGAACCTCATGCAATACGGCGTATATTGCAAATCTGCGCTCTGACTTGAAGTTGTCATCCTCCCAAAGCTCGGCTTTAGTTATAGGTATGTACACCTGACTAAGAGAATTAATTATGAATTCTTCAAGTGCACGTGCTGCTTCGTGGAATCTACAAACATCATTGTTTTGCTGTACTTCATTTTTGAGTCTTTGAAGCTTTGAGAGAATCCATATGTCTGGGGGGTACAACAGATTTTTTTCTTTTGCCCAACTTGTTGTCTTTGAAGCATCGAATTTATCGTATTCGCTATTTTGTTTAAAGTACAAATGTATGTGATATAATGTGTTGAGTATTTGGTATGGTCTTGACATGAGCTCATCAGTGCTGAAATTTATTGGTTCGATGGGGCTTGATTTCCAAATGAAATAAAATCTGACTAGGTCAACTGGATATTTAGTAAGCAACTCCTGTGCATCAATGACGTTACCAAGGCTTTTGCTCATCTTATTTCCATTTTTGTCAAGGACGTGACCTTGGAACAAAAATGCCTTAAACGGTGAAACTGGTTTGTTGTTCAAAATCACATTTTCTATCAACAATGTGTATGCCCAACCTCTTGTTTGATCAATTCCTTCAGTAAGAAATGGTGCTGGGATTCCAGCATGGTATTCCTCGTCTGTTAATGAAGAATATGGCGCAGAGCCGCTGTTGTGCCATGTGTCAAGAACAAATTTTTCTCGCTCCATTTGGGCTCCGCATTTTTTGCAATTGATTACAACCCTGTCAATCCATGGTCTGTGTAGCTCAAAGTTTGGACCGTCTGGAAGACTTGATGCAGCACTAACTATCTCCTTTCTTGAAAACAGTCGCTCAACATGTCCACACGCACCGCATGTCCAAATCGGTAGGGGGCATCCCCAAAACCGTTCTCGTGAAATACACCATGGATGTTTTTCCTTGATTATTCCAAGGAACCTGTTTTTTGGTTGCTCAAAAAAATATTCTACATTTTCAGCAGCCTGTATTGCTTTGTCACCAAGTCTGTCAAGCATGTAAAAGAATTCCCTTCTTGCAAGCCAAATGATTGGATGGTGTGAGCGCCAACAAAGGGGATACTTGTGTTTTATTCTACCAATTCGTACTAGTGCACCAGCTGCTTTTAGATCTTCAACGATTGGTCTATCTGCATCGCGAACAAACATAGTTGCGTATTTGCCGGCATCTTCTGTGAACTTTACCTCATCGTTGATTGGGCTAAAGATTGTCACATTTCGTTTCCTTGCTATTTCATAGTCTTCTTCGCCGTTTGCAGGTGACAAATGTACAATACCGCTTCCGGTATTTGCATCAACAAACGACTCTGCAACGGCAACATGCATCGTAGGCTCCTTTGAGATCTCTTTTAACTTTGGGATTTTGTCCAAAAGCGGATGAATGTATTTTTTGCCTTCGAATTTGGAGCCTTTTTCAGTCTTGATGATTTGATACTGATCAATTTTGACTTCTTTTGCAAACTCTTCTAGTCGTTTTTCTCCTATGATCCACGTCTCGTCTCCAACTCGAACATAGTGATAGTTTTCTTCTGGGTTGAGACCTACCATGGCATCGGTTACCAGTGTGAATGGCATTGTTGTCCAGACTACGAGGTATGCATCTTCGGATTCTATCTTGACTTTATAGTACAAGGAAGGATCTTGAACAATGTCGTATCCTTGGTTGACTTCTGCGTGACTAAGTGACGTTTGGCAGCTTGGACAATATGCTACGACTCTGTATCCTTCAGTTAGAATTCCCGTCTCGTGTGCCTTTTTTAGAAACTGCCATTCTCTTTCAATGTATTCGTCTTTGTAAGTCCAATATGCGTTATCTTGATCAAAGGACATGCCAAGAAGCTTGTCTGCTTGAACCCATTTTTCGTTGTATTTTTTAACTAATTTTTTACATTCTTCTACGAGTTTCTCAATTCCTACGGATTTGAGAATCTCACTTTTGCCGCCTGTTATGCCAAGTTCTTTTTCTGCTTGTAATTCTACGGGGAGTCCTTGTGTGTCCCAGCCTGCATTGAAGACTACATTGTATCCTTTGAGCGTCATGTACCGGTACCATAGATCCTTTATGATCCTGCCACGTAGGTGTCCTATATGTGGCGTGCCATTCATCGTGGGCGGACCTTCGATGAAGACGATCTTATCTTTCTTTGTCTCCGAAATCATCTTTCGTAGTTCAATTTTTTCAAGGTAGGCCCTGATCTGTTCTTCGATTTTTTTTGAATCAAATTCCTTTTCTAATTGCAATAGTATTGTGGTATTTGATCTGATTTTATAAAGTTAGATTAGTTTTGGAGTTTTACTTTCTAACTTTGGAATATATACGAGACTTGACGTCCTAATCTGTTGGTAAACGTTCTAGTTGTTGGCAATGGTGGACGTGAACACGCACTTGGCTGGAAATTGTCACAGTCTCCACACGTCAACAAAGTTTTCCATGCGCCAGGAAATGGGGGAACAAAGAACAATGTGCAAATACAACCAGAGGAAATTGATAAACTTGCAGATTTTGCATATGATAATGAGTGTTTTACCGTAGTAGGGCCTGAGGCACCACTGGCAGTTGGAATAGTAGATAAATTCCAACAAAGAGGACTCAAAATCTTCGGACCAACAAAGAAAGCAGCCCAACTTGAATCAAGCAAGATCTGGGCAAAACTCTTTATGCAAAAACACGGAATTCCTACAGCACCATTTGATGTGTTTCATGACGCAAAAGACGCAAAAGAATACGTCAAGTCAGTTAACTATCCAGTGGTGATAAAAGCTGACGGGCTTGCTGCAGGCAAAGGCGTAATTGTGTGTGATACGATGCAAGATGCATTTGATGCAATAGATACTATTTTAGTAAAACAATCGTTTGGTAGTGCCGGCAAAAGTATTGTGGTGGAAAAAAGAATAGACGGTATTGAGGCGTCCTACATAGCACTTTCGGATGGTAAAATTGCAATCCCAATGGCAACAAGCCAGGATCACAAACGTATCTTCGATGATGATAAAGGACCAAACACCGGCGGAATGGGTGCATACTCTCCAACCGGAGTAATCAATGAACGTCTTGCGGAAAAAATCCAAAAAAACATAATCGACAAAACAATAGACGCGATGAGGAGCGAAGGAATTGTCTTTACGGGATTTCTTTATGCAGGAATCATGATAAAAAATGGAGAACCGTATGTCCTTGAGTTTAACGCAAGAATGGGTGATCCAGAATGCCAACCAATCATGATGCGCATGAAATCTGATCTGTATGAATATCTTGACGCCGCATCAGATGGCACACTTGAACTCTTGTCGCCAATCTCTTGGAAAAATCAAAGTGCAGTTTGTGTGGTCTTGGCATCAAAGGGTTACCCTGAATCCTATCCAAAAAACGAGCAAATCGTAGGGCTTGAATCAGTAAACAATGAACGCGTTTTTGTGTTTCACGCAGGAACCAAGATGGAAAATAACAAGATCTTAACAAACGGTGGCCGTGTTCTTGGCGTGACGGCTCTTGGGATTACATTGCAGGATGCAATATCAAACGCATATGATGCGGTAAACAAGATAAGCTGGCAAAGCAATTACTATAGAACAGACATTGGAAAAAAAGGACTCAAGTACCTCTGATTACCTCGTCCTCTGTGACAACCCATCCTATTTTGATGTCGTTTTTGGAAGTAGGAATGTTTCTCACAATGAATTTTGAGTATGTGAGTGCAATTGTTGTGGATTTTTTATTTGCTAAAAATCTATCATAGTACCCTTTGCCGTAACCAAGTCGTTGACCTGTTTTTGTCATTGCAATGGCGGGAACCAAAATTACATCAAACTCATCTATTTGTGGACAGTTCTCTTTGGGCTCCATTATGCCAAACTCACCTTTCTCAAGATCTTCAAATTTACTGACACCGCAAAAAACTAGATGCTCATCTTCTACTCTTGGCAATGCCAGCATTTTACCAGTACTCAGTATTTCTTGTAATATGTCGTGCGTTTTTACCTCGCTTCCTATGGAATAATACGCCGCAATTGTTTTTGCACCATGGTATTCCTGTATTTTTTTGAGGTTTTTTTGGATCTTTTTGCTTGCTATTTCTATAAAATCTGCAGAAAGACTGTCGCGTTTTCCTAACAAGAGTTTTCGCAGACTTGATTTATCGCTATTTTCTGTCAAATTTCTTGCTCAATGATGCCGCAGTTACTGTATTTTTTAAAAGCATTGCTATTGTCATGGGGCCAACGCCGCCGGGCACAGGTGATGCATATGATGCTTTTTGAATTATGTTATCAAAATCAGAGTCACCAACAAGCTTACCATCAAGACGAGTTGTAGCTACGTCGATCACGACTGCACCATCCTTTATCATGTCTTGCGTCAAGACAAACTTTGTTCTGTCTCCAACACCTGTAATTATGATGTCGGCGTTTTTACAAACATCTGTGAGGTTTCTCGTCTTTGAGTGACACATGGTTACGGTGGCATTTCGTTCGATTAGGAGGTGAAACAAAGGCTTCCCAACTAGATTGCTTCGATTAATTATGACGATGTTTTTTCCTTCAAGGGCAATCCCATAATGATCAAATAATTCGATAATTCCAGAAGGTGTACATGCCTTCAAAATGGCTTTCTTCATAACAAGTAGGCCTACATTATGTGGTGTGAGTCCATCGACGTCCTTTAAGGGGGATATTCTTGAGGTGGTCTCAAACTCATCAAGCTGCTTTGGGAGTGGTAACTGAACTAGTATTCCATGAACTTCGTTGTCACGATTTAGCGAATCAATAAGACTATTCAACTCTGATTGGGTGAATGTTGCTGGTAGTTTGTGATCTTTTGTTAGTATTCCTACCTCTGCGCAAGCCTTTTGCTTATTTCTCACATAGGTTGCAGACGCTGGATTATCTCCAACTAGGATCGTGGCAAGGCAGGGTTTTATGCCGAACACCGCCAACTCTTCTACAGCTTTTTTTATCCTTTCCCTCACTACAGCAGATACTTGAAGTCCATCGATTTTTGTGCCTGTCACACAAGTCATGCAAAACAATTGTAATTTAACCCTACGAATGAGCAGAGTCTGAATAACCTTCCGCATGCTTAAAGAATGTTTTGAATAAAGTAACTTTGTTCATTTATTTTTATTAATAATAAATGAGACTTTGAAAGTAAATGATTCGATTTTACATCGATGATTCATACGTAATAGTTATAGGCAATATTTTGCCATAATGTCTCGTTTAACCAAAGTGATGAAAAAATGAATAGCCGCGAAAAAATACTGCTTACAGTAATTGTAATACTTTCAGTTTCACTTGTTATGGGATTTACCACAAATTTTGGCAATGTGTATTCCGACTTGAAACCAAATCAGGAGATTCCATCTACAACCAAACAAATTGCTCAAATAAACGAACCACCAATAGAAAAAATTCAACCAACAGTACTTACTGTTGATTCACAAACAAAAAGTCCACTCACTGTTATATTCAAAAAAGTAGAAAATTCGGTTGTACAAATAACTAGCAAAGTTTCAACAATAAATCCATATGTAATAATTAATGGTGTACCACTTGAAAGCCAATCCACAAGACTTGGCTCTGGGTTTGTTTATGACACAAATGGGCACATAATAACAAATCATCACGTAGTTGAAGGTGCAAAAGAAGTTGACGTCAGATTTGTAGATGGTAATATCTATTCTGCTAAAGTAATTGGTTCAGATCCTTACAACGATATTGCTGTCTTGCAGATCGTCGATGATTTCTCAGAAGAACACGTAGTGCCACTAGAAATAGGAGATTCCTCGACACTTGAGGTTGGCCAGCAAATAATTGCTATAGGAAACCCCTTTGGTTTGAGTAACACGATGACTACAGGTATAGTGAGTCAAGTGGGCAGGCTCTTACCAAATCGAGATTCTGGGTTTTCAATACCAAATGTAATTCAAACCGATGCTGCCATCAACCCTGGCAACTCTGGCGGCCCAATGTTGAACCTACAAGGCTATGTAATCGGCATAAATACTGCCATCCAGTCAACAACTGGTGAATTTTCCGGTATCGGGTTTGCAGTTCCATCTAACACAATAAAGAGAATAGTTCCGTCCTTAATTAACACAGGCAACTACGAACACCCATGGCTTGGAGTTTCAGGCGCAAATCTGACACCTGATATCACAAAACAACTTGGATTGCCCAAAAACTACAAGGGTGTCTTTGTAACTACTATAGTTGAAGGTGGCCCTGCACACAAAGCGGGACTCCAAGAAGCTACGTTCAATGCAAAAGGTGGTCTCAAGGGAGGTGATGTCATAATAGCACTTGATGGTCATCAAATAAGAGACATGGATGATCTCATCATATACATTTCAGAAAACAAAAGTGTTGGTGATTCACTGATGATCCAAGTAAATCGAAATAACGAATTAATTGAGTTAACGGCAATTCTACAAGCACGGCCAACAAATTAAGAATTTAAATCCGAGTCGTTATCATCAATCGTAGATGAAAATTAATGTTGTTTCTATGCCTGAAAATGAATTTTCAGGCTCGTTTTCCAATAATTTTGTTAAAGACCATAAATGTCTGTACAACACCAAAGACCTGAAAGACATCGCATGTTAATATTATAATAATGCAAAGATTCCAAATGAAAAAAACATTCGCGTTGCTG
>JBBIVI010000040.1:0-9974 GCA_037439825.1 Candidatus Nitrosotenuis sp.
TTGTAGCCTTTGTTCTGCAAATCTGCCTTTAGTTCATCATAATTCTCTACAATGCCGTTGTGAACAATTGCAATCTTACCTGAGCTGCTTGGGTGTGGGTGAGCGTTTACGTCGGTTACATTACCGTGGGTTGCCCACCTTGTGTGGCCGATTCCGATACTACCAGGCAAGGCGTCAAGATGTAATGCGTTGTTGACCTCGGAGACCTTGCCGACTCCTTTTTTGACTAGGATGTCTGTGTCTTTTGTTGCAACGCCCACACTGTCATATCCGCGGTATTCCATTCTTTTTAGGCCGCGAACCAAAATGGGTGCAGCCAGACCGTCAGCGTAGTATCCTATAATAGAACACATTGGAATATTTTACAAAAATCGTCTATTTAGATGTGAGCTCATCCTTGGGGCGCTGGTTCTGCTTGCTCTACCTGTGATTCTGGTTGTTGTGGTGGGGCACTTTGGATTTTGTATTTTGGTGAGAGTTGAATAGTTGGCTCTTCTTTTACATTTACGATATACGATGGTACTGTGATTATTCTATCACCAATTGAGACATGGCCGTGGACTATTGCCTGCCTTGCCTGGTATGGCGTCTTAAATGAAAATTTTTTCTGCACAATTGTTTGCAGTCTTCGTGCAAGAAAGTCGTTGATATCTAGATTCAACACGTCATCAAGTGTTGCGTTTTCTTTAACAAGTCCGATTCTTACCAGTGAATGCATCAACACTGGTTCCTTTTTAGCTCGTTCTTCTTGTCTGAGTGCCAAAAGTGATCTTGCTTGGTGTCTTACTCTGGATAACTCGGTTCTTGCCTTCCACAACTCTCTTTTGTTTTTAAGACCATAAGTTCCAAGTGTGTTAAGATCCTCCATCATAAAGTCATAGTTTAGTGGACGCTTTGGTTTCTTCCAAACTCTGCTAGGATAACGTGGATCTCCCATTCACTTTACACCTATTTCTTTGCCTTTGCATCACCAGCTGGTTTTGCTCCTGCTGCTGGTGCTGCTGGTTTTGCAGCTGCCGCTGGTTTTGCCCCTGCAGCTGGTGCAGCTGTAGCCGGTGCAGCTCCTGCTGCTGGCGCTGCTGGTGCAGCACCCTCTGCTGCTGCAGCTCCTGCTGGTAATACCTTGCCTCCTTTGCGAACTCCCACTGATGCTCCCTTACGGCCAGTGGTTCTTGTTCGCTGACCTCTTACCTTTAGTCCATAAGTGTGACGAAATCCTCTCCAACTGTTTGAGAGTTTTTCTCTTTCAATATCATTTCTTACTGTAAATGCAATATCTGATGTGATGAGGTGGACGGTATTTCCGGTCTCTACGTCTTTTCTTCTATTGAAGATCCACCCAGGAAAGTTTAGTGCAGCTGGATCTTTTAGCGCCTTTTCTATTTCAATAACCTGTGATTCTGTGAGAAAGCCGATGTTGCTGTTTGGGTTCAGACCAAGTCTGCTAATTAAGGCATTGGCAAAATTATGGCCTATACCTTTGATATGTGTGAGGCCTACTGACAGCTTTTTATCTCCAGGAATATCCTTTCCCACGATTCTAACAATGTGTCTGTAGTCTTGCACGGACAAGTATTGGGAAATCAATTCGGCCCCGATAAAAACCCTACTTCGGACTCAAAGCAATATTTTAAGATGAAAGGCTTGTAATAGAAGCAATTGACTGAGACACAGCAACTTGTTCACAAAGCATATTCTTCAGAGCCGAAATACACCGAGATAAAGGCAGGACTACCTGAGGACTATGCAGAGATCAGTACAATACGGGATCTCTTGGAAATAAACTACAAGTTAATCGAGGCAAAAGAACAGCTCAGAAGAAACCTCATTACACTCATGAGGCGTGGTGATGCCAAATACCCACAAATTCTGGGGTATGGTGACGACGTAATTCCCGCGCTCGACAGGGCAATCCTCTCACACCATGATGTGTTTTTGATTGGGCAGATCGGACAGGCAAAGACAAAACTTGTAGAGACGATTGCAGCCAATTTACTATCTCCAATTCCAATAATCGAAGGAAGCATCACAAATGACTGCCCAATGGATCTTCCAGAGGATGAACTGGTTGCGCTACTTGAAGGACAGGAAACGGCAAAGATGTCACCAAAATTCTACATAAGTCCTGAGAGCACACAAAAGATCCTTGACAATAAACTTGATACCAAAGTAAACTGGGTTGACGGATACCACAGATTCAAGTATGTTCTGGCAACGCCTGATATTTCTGTAAAAGATTTGGTTGGCTACATTGATGCAATCAAGGTAGCAAAAAAAGGAGTGGAAATGTATAAGATAGATTCGTATTCTCCAGGACAGCTGATGCAGGCAAAACACGGAATATTTTGCATCGATGAGCTTCCGGTACTGGATCCAAGAAAGCAGGTTGCATTACTTTCTGTTTTACAAGAAGGACGATACACAACTGGCTCTTATCCTGTAATATTTGAACCAAAGACGGTATTTTTTGCAACCGCAAATCCAATCGACTACACTCACTCTGGCAAAATAATAGAGCCTCTCTATGACAGATTGAAGAGCCACATCCACACTCACTACCCAAAGACGATAGAAGACGAGATGCTCATAATTTCACAGGAGGCAAAAATTGCAAACTGTTTTGTTCCGATTTTTGTTCTAAAGACACTTTCAAGACTAGTACATAATGCACGCAACAACTCAGAGATCAACCAGGCAAAAGGGGTCAGCGTAAGGCTTGGAATACACGGCCTTGAGCTACTCGTGGGCGAATCCGAAAGAATGCGCGCAATTGCTCACCAAAGTATAGCAGTACCAAGACACTCCGATATGTACTGTCTTTCACAGATTGCAAAATTTGAGCTATCAGAAATAGATGACACCATTGAAAACAGACACAAGGTGTTCTATGATCTCTTGGATAACGCAATCAAGGAGACCTGCCTTGAATATGTCGGAGGAGTCACTCCTGAGATCCTAGAATCAATTAAGCAAGAGTTTTCAGGAAAGACATTCCAAGTATCACAAAAAATACTCTGGGAAAACGGTCAGACGTCTTACAAGAATCAATTACAAAACTTTTCCAATCTTGCTTCACTAATTGAATCAAAAATGGAGCAAGCAAAGCAAGACCAATCAGACTTTGAGAAAAAACTTGAAGCAAACAAGATCCAAAACAAAAACCTACAGCCAAATGACAAAGCAGCAGAGGAACTCAAGGCAGCATTTTTGGAAGTCATTTTAGATGGGTTATGTTCTGTTACTCCAAAGATAATAGACAAAAAAGAAGTAGGTTATGTCTCCGCGTAATTTCACAAATTTCGTCTACCATCCTGCTACAGAACAAAAAGAAGGTGAAGAAAAATCAGAGACACTGGATGAAAAAACACTGGACAAACTACTCAGCACACTTGCTAGCCAGGCTATGAGAGAAAAAACTCCAACCTTGGAGGAGTTGGAAGGAGCACTTGAAGGCAGTATTGTGGAACAAAGTCAGGATCCTTCATCTCAAATCGAGCCTGCAGAAAACCCGCAAAGCGACGACACTAAATCCATCACAAAATACCTAATCGAACACGGTTACATCAAAGACGACAAAAACTGGTTGACAAAAAAGGGGTTCTTTACTGTAGGTAACCACATCTTGCGGGACATCATGAACGAGCTAAAGACAGGCGAGTTCGGACTACATGAGACAAAATCTGTTGGTTCTGGAACCATGATTCTTGACACCACAAAAAAATTTGAGCTTGGCGGAGACCTGAAGCTTCTCAATGTGCCTCTCACCATACTTAATACAATCAGCAGGCTAACAAAAACTCAATCAGAATTCAAATTTCCGCTGTATGTGGACGTTGACGACTTTGAAGAATTTGAGACAGTCGAAGATGTACGTGCAACTGTGGTATATTGTATAGATTTGAGCTCCACAATGAAGTCATCTTTGAGCAGCTCTGGTATGAGCAGAATAGAGGCGGCAAAAAGGGCACTGTGGAGCCTCTATGTACTAAACAAGAAATTCTTCCCAAGTGATTCAATCTCAATTATCGGTTTTGCATCCATGGCGTCGATCGTAAACCCGTACGACATCCCATTTCTCAAAATGTATGATGCAAACGACGAGTTCCTACACTACACAAATTACCAAGCTGCATTCAGACTCGCAAAGAAGATACTGCAAAAACACTCATCAAAAAACAAACGCATTGTAATGATCACTGATGGTCAACCAAGTGCCTGTTTTGTAGATAGTGAATCTCAAAAAAATTCTATACTCTCAGAAAAACCGTACTCTAACTTTTATCAGCCAAATCCGTCGCTTGTCTCAAAAATAAATCATGAGAAAAACATGAAGCTTGACCAGACAAAGGGCAGCATGGTGTATCTATGCTACAGATACAAAAAAGTCGATCCAAAAGTGGACGAGCATACCATAAATGAGGCAAAAAAATGCAGGCGTGAAAACATCCAAATTGACAGTATCGTAGTCAGTGAAGAGCCTGAGCTTCTCACATACGTGCAACAAATGGAAAAACAACTACAAGGTCGCACATACCACATAAACCAAAACAACATGGATAAGGTTCTCGTAATCGACTATCTGTACAATACCAAGAAGATATTAAACTCAACAAGATAATCCGGTTTATGGAAGACAAGGCCAAGATTGCAAAGACTCTCTTTGATCCCGACGTTTCTGTCATATTGTCTGAACTTGAAGATGGTGCCAAAGAACCTTCGTTTCTTTCAGAAAAACTCGGAGTAACGCAAGAAGAGATCAAAACACGACTTGCATATCTGATCGAAACAGGTTTTGTTGTTGCAACTGATTCACCTCTCACCTATGGCGTGAATCATGAAAAGCTTGCAAAATTTATGGAAAATGAGGAGAACTACAAGGGTGTAGTCGACGGCTTGACAGAGCTTGACAGCTACCTAAACTGACTTTTTTCTACTCTTTATAATGTAAATCAAAGCAATACCAAGACCTACAAAGCCTGATACTATGACGCCCTGTCCCAAAACATTTAGTGCAAGAATTGATTTTTGCGGCATGTGTGTGATGCCAATTATTGAGAAAACGTCGGCACCAGAGTTTTCCAAGACTAGTTTGTAGTCGCCTTTGTCTTTTATTTGAAAGGTAACCTCTGTTGCTCTTTGTTCTATTACCTTATCTGCAACAAGATCTCCACTTGGACCAAAAATGCTTGCATGTAAACTACCATCCTCAAATCCTTCTGCTTGGATAACAAAGACGCCAGTATCTGCAATGAGCGGATCTAGTTGTCTTGTTAGTTCTAATGGTGAGCCAGCATTCACCATCCCTTCAATTACTGCCAGATCTTGCGTTGTTAGCTTGGAACCATAAAATGAGATTACCATGCCTGCGGCAACGAGTGCGCCCCCGATGAACAAAATAAGGTGAGATCTTTTCATCATAGATTGCAAAATCTTGCCTCTATATTGGTATTAGGCCTTGATCAAAATGTTAGACTTGGCTAAGAAATTTAGCCTAGGCTAACTTTTAAATAAACAAACACTGATCATATGCGTATACATTGAAGGCATTTTCAAAGATGATATCGATCCTAGTAGTAACTACGATCATAGCTACGCTATACTTTACTTATCCTGTGACTGATGCAAAAAACGAAGAAAAAAGATTTGTGACTCATACAGGTGCAATCATAAAGACAACAGGTAATATTTTAGATCCAATTTACACCGTCCAGACTGTCGAGTTTGATCCGGATAAATATCTCAGAGAATTCAACTACGGACGTGTCTCGACTTTGGCAGACGGAACTAGATTGCGTGAATTTACAATAATTGCGAACGATGACAAGGTGATGGAGATCTCGCCAGGCGTTTTTTACAATGTGTGGACCTTTAATGGAACAGTACCAGGCCCAACAATTAGGGCAACTGAGGGAGATCTAGTTCGAATAAAATTCATCAACGAAGGCTCAAAACCACACACAATTCACTTTCACGGGATACATGCAGCAGAAATGGACGGTGTCTTTGAGCCAGTAGGTGGTGGTGGAGGCCAATTTACCTACGAGTTCGTAGCAGGGCCTGCAGGTGTTCATCCGTATCACTGCCATGTGATGCCACTTGAAGAACACATCTCACACGGCCTCTACGGCGTTTACATCGTTGATCCCAAGACGCCAAGACCACAAGCAGACGAAATGGTGATGGTACTCAATGGGTTTGACACAGATTTTGATATGGAAAACAACTTTTATGCTGCAAACACTATTCCATTTTACTATCAACACCACCCCATACAGATTGAAGCAAACAAACCGGTCAGAATCTACGTAGTAAACATACTAGAGTTTGATCAGATAAACAACTTCCACCTACACGGAAATCTCTATGATTATTACCCAAGTGGAACATACAGTGTTCCAAGCCAGTACACCGACATGATCACATTGTCCCAAGGCGAGCGTGGAATCATGGAGTTTACGTACACATATCCTGGGAAATACCTTTTTCATGCACACAAAACAGAGTTTGCAGAAAAAGGATGGACCGGATTATTCCTTGTAAGGGAACCAAATGAGGTAAACAACTAATGCAAGCAAATGCCTCAAAAGCAAAAATCGTGTTGGCAGGAGTAATTCCTATAATAATGCTGGCAGCAATGGTGTCGTACCTATTTGGCCCAGGCTCTGATCTTTTGGATCTGGGGGTAGCCTTACCCGAAGTCACAATAGAGCAGATCCACTTTGTCGACTCGGAAATTCAAGTAATTGTGAGAAACACAGGCCCAATCGATGTGTCAATAGCTCAAGCAGATGTAAACGACAGAATACATCCTGCAGCAATAGAGCCTGACAAACACCTGGCAAGATTTGAGACGGCATTAGTTAGGATTCCCTTTGACTGGAACGAAGCAGAGCCATATGAGATAGGCGTTACAGTGGACGACGGCACAAGATTTGCAAAATCAGTCGAAGCCGCAGCTCCTGCAATGAAGCCAAGTACAGAACTCGTATCATACTTTGCAGTAATCGGTACCTATGTGGGAATAATTCCTGTCATGATTGGTCTTTTGTGGTTCCCCTTTATTGCAAAGCTCAGCCAATCAAAATACAAATTCTTTTTAGCAGTAACTGTAGGTCTGCTTTTGTTTTTGGGAATCGATGCCATTGAAGAAGGCCTTGAAGTATCATCGGAAAGACTTGCTGGCGCATTCAACGGCCAATTGCTTGTCGCAACAGTTGTGGTAGGTTCATTTATCGGGTTGTATTACACATCTGAAAAACTGGTAAGCAGGGCATCTGGCGCAATAACGAAATCGGTTGCAATAGCATTGATGGTTTCAATTGGTATAGGCCTGCACAACCTAGGAGAAGGCCTTGCAATTGGAGCCGCAATAGGCCTAGGCGAAGTAGCATTGAGTACCTTTCTCATAATAGGATTCACCATACACAATACAACCGAAGGACTTGCGATTGCAGCGCCTATGGCAAGACAAAAACCAATGATTGCCAAGCTGGCAGCAATGGGAATGATTGCGGGAGCACCTGCCATCTTTGGTGCATGGATTGGAGGCTTCGAGTACTCTCCGATTGCCGCAATAATATTTCTCTCAATAGGTGCTGGAGCAATATTTCAAGTAGTCGTCTCTATAATGAGTTGGATTAGGCAAGATGAAAAAGGGTTCATCTCGGCTCCAACCGCTGCAGGAATTGCAGTTGGCATGATTGTGATGTATCTGACAAGCATTCTTGTCTAGGCAGGTTCTGGGTGTATCGTGATTACAGAATTTGCAAAATCTCCCCTTATGCTATGCTCGATCTGCGATGTAATGTCATGAACCTCTTCGATTGAGAGGTTTTTGTCAAAGGAACAACTGATGTCGATTTTGACAAGTTCGCCAAAATTCAAAGTTACAATGTCTCCTATCTTTTTTACTTCGGGCCTTTCTTTGAGGAGGTGAATTATCTTTTCGTCAGTCATCTTGTACTGGGTCTTCTGATCCTTTGGTATGGCAATGTATGGCTCAAGGTGAATCGTGATGTGTTCTATTTCCGGTAACTCTCTGTGTATTTTTTCTTCGATTATCTCGGAAATCTGGTGTGCTTGTTCGAGGTTCATCTGTCTGTCAACCATGACGTGAAGGCTTACGTAGCTGACGCCATCCGTGTTGTGGTGATTTACATTGTGAACGCCTTTGACGCCAGGAACACCTAAAGCAATGTCTGATATCTTTGAATCACTTGGAACATCCTTCCACGTGGGCTCAAAGTGTACTGTAATCTCTGAATTTCCTATTGCTTTTTTGATGTTGTTCTCAACTCTACTGCTTATCTCATGAGCTCGGTCAAAGCTTACATCGGCTCGAAGAGAGATTGTAACATCCGCAAAAACTACATCTCCCGATTTTCTCATAAGAACAGGGCCTACATCGACTACGTCTTGTGTTGTGCGAACTATTTGCCTTACTTTGCTTACCAGATCAGGTGATATTATATCGGTAAGCTCCTGAGCAGTCCTGTAAACAAGTTTTATGCTAAGCATGGATAGCAATACTCCGAGAACTAGAGCCGCAAAAAAGTCACCATGTTCAAAGCCGACAGTAACCAAAACAATTCCTCCCACCACGGCCAACGTGGATCCAAAATCTAAAAATGCGTGGTAGAAATCCGCCTTTAGAGTGGTGCCACCAGATCTATTGATTGCTTTTTTTAATATGATGATTCTGAATACATCGACACAAATTGTGTAGATGGCGCCAACCAGTGCAAGCATACTTGTTATATGCGGGTGGCCAGTACTCTGGATTCTGACTACGGATTCAAAAATAAAAAAACACGCAATCAGAAAGATGGCAATTCCACCAATGAGGCCACCAAGTGATTCTATTTTTCCATGGCCGTATGTGTGTTCTGCATCCGGCGGCCTGACTGCAAATCTTGCAGCCAACAAAAGAATTACTGTAACCATACTATCTAACAAAGCATGCATGCTGTCTGTAAGTAGTGCAAGACTGTTTGAGATTAATCCAAAGACAAACTCCACAACAAATGCGGACAGGATTGCAACTAGGGAGATCTTAAGAGGGCCAGTCCTTGTTGCAAAAATATTCTGCATTAAATCCTTATTTCTCAAGCTTGCTAAATACCTAAATCACGAATAAATCATGCGGAAACGTTATTTTTAATGAGCGTAAAACTGATACGATTGAACAAGCTGGTACTTGGAACTTTAGGGCTTTTACTAATTCCATTCTTTGGTATGGTGGATGCGGCTTCAAACCCGAATCTGTACGTATCTGCAGAAAATCCTTACTTCCAAAATCATTTTGCAGGCTCGATGGTAATCGAAGTGGTGGTAAATGACCCAGGACTTTCCGACACAGATGAATCAAAGGGAGAACCTGATGTCACAATCAATGGTAAAGATCTGCGAATGGTACAGGCTTCAGATGGAAAATGGTATGCATATTTTGCAAACGTGGACAAAGCAAAGGTGGCGGATCAGATCGCATTTGAAACGGGCGTGGAAGGTGAAGGACTGGATTTTGGAGTTTTTTGTGATAGAGACACGACATCACTAGGCCCATCATTTTCTGATACTGATGGAATCGCCTTACCACGAGATACAATGACTGGCTCAACAAATGGTAATGCTGGATTTAACACATGTACGGGGTCGCCATCTGGTGCAATCATCAACAATGTGGTTAGAAACCCACGATCAATTAACACAAACCCCGCAGTCCCCACAGGCCAAATAGGATTGAATGCGGACGCTTGGCCACTAGTCCAACTATTTTCTTTTAGCAACGATGTGACAATACGTTACAATGCAGCTGGTGGCTCACAACAGGTAACACTCCAGTATGATGACATACCAAATATCTCGATGACACTTGACAGGACCACCTACCCGCCAGGCTCTGAGGTCTTTGTTACAATCAACGATATGCAGCTCAATCAAGATCCTACCGCAAGAGATTCTTGGACATTTAGTTT
>JBBIVI010000041.1:0-9935 GCA_037439825.1 Candidatus Nitrosotenuis sp.
ATTGCGTCAACCCACAAGTTGCAAAAAGTAAAGAGTGGATTTGGGCACTATGCAGGGCTGGTTGAGATTGACAGAAATAGGCTGGTGGCAACACATACGGACGGGGTTGGTACAAAAGTTCTGATTGCAAACATGCTAAGAAAGTATGACACCATAGGAATAGACTGTGTTGCGATGAATGTTAACGACGTAATATGTATTGGTGCCATACCAATCTCATTTGTGGACTATATTGCGGCAAATCAAAACAACCAAGTGATTTTTGCTCAAATTGCAAAAGGACTTGCTGTTGGTGCACACAAAGCTGGCGTTCCAATAGTTGGTGGTGAGACTGCGATAATGCCAGACTTGTTTTCTGAAAAAAAGTTTTCGTTTGATTTAGCAGGTATGGTTGCAGGCCTTGTCCAAAAAAATAAAGTAATACTTGGAAACAAAATCTCTGTAAACGATGCGATAGTTGGAATCTATAGTAGTGGAATTCATTCAAATGGTTATTCGCTTGCTCGCAAAGTTTTACTAAAAAAATACTCTGTAAAAGACAAACTGAGTGGAATCGGCAGGCTTGGCGATGCGCTTTTGACTCCAACTGAGATCTACGTAAAACCGGTTCTTGAGATAATTAGAAAATGTCAAGTACACGGCCTTGCAAACATAACTGGTGGCTCCTTTACCAAGCTTTTACGATTAAAAAATACTGGATACATGCTTAATCAGATGCCAGAGCCGCCAAAAATAATGCAGTTGATTGAAGATTCAGGCGTAAGCAAAGAAGAGATGTACAAGACGTTTAACATGGGAGTAGGCTTTTGTGTGATTTCACCAAAAAACAACGTACAACGAATAATTGAGATATGTAAAAAACACAAGCTCAAAAGCCAAGTTATTGGCTCCATCATAAGCAAGAAAGGCGTCTTTGTAAATTCGCTGAAATTGGCATAGTTAGACAAAACTTTCCATTATTTTTAATCAAGTACTTCCTTATATGAGCGGCAAGGAGAATACGTGGTTTGGAATCACACTTTGTTTCCGTGGTAATTAGTGTATGCGTCTTGCTTTTTGCAGCAAAGATGATGGCAGAATTATTTGTGAGATTAAAGCTTCCAATCGTTTTGGGTGAATTAATAGCTGGAATGATTGTTGGACCTTTTGCAATCGGCTCACTCATTGTGGTTCAAGGAGAAACTTTGTTGCAGTTAAATCAAGAGGTGAAGATCCTAGGTGAAATAGGTGCAATCGTGATTTTGTTTATGGCAGGCCTCGAAATGACGCCAAGAGAATTCATCAAGGGTGGGAAAGCTTCTTTTACCGTAGGTACACTTGGTGTGATTGTACCGTTTTTTGTTGGATTTTTCGTTTTCCAGTTTTTCGGGTTTCATGCATTTCAGGCAATGTTGGTAGCTACCGCGCTCACCGCCACAAGCATAGCAATCTCTGTTCAGGTGTTGGCCGAGTTTGGTAAATTAAAGACTCCAGAAGCTAGATTGATCATCGGTGCAGCAGTAGTAGATGATATTTTAGCAATTGCAGTCCTCTCAATAGTCACATCACTGAGTCCAGGAGCAACAGACGTTGATGTTGTAGACATATCGTTTACCATTTTCAAGGTATTAGGATTCTTTGCAGCCATGGCAGTTGCTGCAATCTTCATAGTTCCAAGAGTAGTAAGCTCTGGATTATGGAAAGCAGGTGGTGCCGTTGAAGGTGTTGTCACGGCCGCCTTTTTTGGAGCCGCGGGTGTTGCTGCATCAATCGGGCTTTCACCAATACTTGGTTCGTTTGTGGTAGGCATGGCTTTAGCATCAACCAAAGTATTTGAGAGAGTAGAACACTACATTAGCAAACTAGGGTTAATCTTTGCGCCGTTGTTTTTTGCAATAATTGGTGCCCAAGTAGATTTCAGAGGAATAAATGTAGAGATCCTCCTCATTGGTGCAATAATAATTGGGGTCGCAATTGTAACTAAATTGCTTGGTTGTGGACTTCCAGCTTGGCTGTTCCTAAGGGACAAGCGTCAAGCAACACGTGTTGGGATTGGCATGATATCAAGAGGCGAGGTAGGCCTCATCGTGGCCGGCATTGGGTTATCAAGCGGCGTGTTAACATCTAATGTATATTCTACAATTGTCATAATGGTTGCGGTCACCACAATCATCACACCGGTTTGGTTGAAGATGGAATATAGAAAAGAACTACAACAAAACCCTCATACCTGATCGCCTCTTTTTTAGTTTAAAAATGTTAAATTAGCCCAAAAATTTCGTGCATCATTGGCTGAAGAATTTGTAGATATGTGCGCCGTTTGCAAACAGGGCGTGCCAAGATCAGACATGGTGTACCAAAAAGGCAAGGTCTTTCATTCACAATGTTTTACAGATCATGGTAGTTCTTTTCCTACCCCTGACTCGGAGCTTGCTCAGCTTAGCGCAAGAACCAGAATAGATCTTGTACAGCTAAAGAACATGAAGGTTAGATCCGAGCTTGAAAAACAAAGTGCAAGAATGCAAAAAAGTAAGCCGGTCAAAAAAAGTAAAAAAAGTAAGAAAAAGTCAAAAGTGAAAAGAAATACAAGGTTAAGAAAATCAAAAAAAGTGAAAAGAAGTATAAAGAGAAAAGCAAGTAAGAGTCGAGCAAGAAGACCCAAAAAATCTAGGCGACGCCGATAGGAATTTTGAACGAATTTAAAGCCAAAAGGATATTGCAACATATTGCAGAACACGATTTTCATTAAGGCATGTCATGAGATTTCACATAATTTACTCACCATTGAGTCTCCAACCAAGAACCAGATAAAATCACAAATCAAAAAAATCTGTACCAAATATGCACTTGAACGCATACCAAGAAACTCAGAGATCCTAGCAACTGTAAGCGGTACTGACTATTCGAAATTACAAAAAATTCTACTGAAAAAGCCAGTCAAAACAGCATCCGGTGTTGCAGTAATCGCACTAATGCCAATGCCGTATGGATGTCCCCATGGAAGATGCACGTATTGTCCTGGAGGAACCGAGTTCAATTCTCCAAACAGCTATACTGGAAATGAACCATCAACCATAAACGCAATTGAAAATCAATTCGATCCAAAAAAACAAATAATTTCCAAAATCGACAAATTGATTGCTTATGGCCACGACCCAACAAAGATGGAGCTTGTAATAGTTGGTGGAACTTTTCTTTTTATGCCGTATCAATACCAAGAGAATTTCATAAAATCATGTTACGATGCATTAAATGGTTTTGATTCTCAAGATCTTGAAGAAGCAAAGAAAAACAACGAGGGTGCAAAGATTAGAAATGTAGGATTTACAATTGAAACAAAACCAGATTACTGCAAAAAAGAACATGTCGATACGATGTTAAGATATGGCATTACCAGAATAGAAATTGGTGTTCAAAGTCTTCAGGATCGAGTCTACAAGATAGTTAATCGTGGTCACACGTACAATGATGTTGTGGAATCATTTCAGATTTCAAAAGACGCAGGTTACAAACTAGTGGCCCATATGATGCCGGGATTACCAACCATGACCCCACAAGATGATATCAATGATTTTAAAAAGTTGTTTCAAGACGACGAACTAAAACCAGACATGTTAAAGATCTATCCCTCACTCGTAATAGAACATACACCACTATACAAACAATACCTACAGGGGCAATACGCGCCATATTCAGATGAAGACATGATACATGTATTGACCGAAGTAAAAAAGATGATTCCAAGATGGATAAGAATCATGAGAGTGCAAAGAGAGATTTCACCGCAGGAAATCATCGCGGGTCCAAAATCAGGCAATCTGCGCCAAATAGTGCATGAAAACCTAAGAAAGCAAGGTGTTTCATGTAAGTGTATTAGATGTCGTGAAATAGGATTTTCCAAAGACCCACAAAAAGAACTGTTTTTGCATAGAGAAAACTATACATCATCAGGAGGTAACGAAGTCTTTTTGTCCTTTGATGACTCACTAGATAGAATTTATGGATTTTTGAGACTCAGAAAACCAAGCAGCAAAACACATAGAAGAGAAGTAACAGAAAACACCTGTATCGTTCGCGAATTACACATCTATGGTAAATCTTTGAAGATTGGTCAGCGTGAAGAAGACCAGATTCAGCACTCAGGTCTTGGAAGAAAACTCATGAATGAAGCAGAAAAGATCTCAAAAGAGGAATTTGATGCAAAAAAGGTTTTGGTAATCAGTGCAGTAGGAACAAGAGAATACTATCGCAAGATTGGGTATGTTTCGGATGGCCCATATATGGCAAAACGGTTGGACTAGTCAAATGTCAGAAGAAGAAAAGATTGTCATAGGCAAAGGCACTTGGATCGATAAGCTTGCATTTGAGATGATAGAGCGCGAAAAACAGCTTGGCAGAGATACGTCGCTTTTGAAAGTAGAGTCAGGGCTTGGTGCATCTGGAATTCCACACATCGGAAGTCTTGGTGATGCAGTAAGAGCCTATGGAGTCAAGTTAGCATTAGAGAATCTGGGCTTCAAATCAGAACTAATTGCATATTCAGATGATTTGGACGGCCTAAGAAAGATACCCGAAGGACTTCCAGACTGGTTAGGCGAACATATTGCAAAACCCGTTTCACTCATTCCAGATCCTTTTGGATGTCATGATTCATACGGAATGCACATGAGTAGCATACTGCTGGATGGGCTTGACAAACTAGGAATCAAATACAATTTTGTCAGAGCTATTGATACTTACAAAAAAGGAATCCTGAAGGATCAAATACATACCATTTTGATAAATTCTGAAAAAATCGGCAGGCAGATTGAAGAGATGGTTGGCCAAGAAAAATATCAAAAGTTTCTTCCATATTATCCCGTTTGTGCAAAATGTAACAGACTCTACACCGCTCAATCTTATGAATACGTACCAGGCAAGATGAAAGTCAAGTACCGCTGTATGCAGGCGGAGATTGGCTCAAAAATCCTACAGGGATGCGGACATGAAGGAGAGGCAGACATAACAAAGGATTTGGGTAAGCTTGCCTGGAAAGTAGAGTTTGCAGCAAGATGGCATGCCTTCGATATCAGATTTGAAGCCTATGGAAAAGACATCATGGATTCTGTCAAGGTAAACGATTGGGTCTCAGACGAGATACTTGGTCACCCTCATCCACACCATGTCAAATACGAGATGTTCTTGGACAAGGGGGGTAAAAAAATCTCAAAATCTGCTGGCAATGTGGTAACTTCACAAAAATGGTTCAGATATGGCACACCCAAATCAATGCTTCTTTTATTATACAAAAGAATTACCGGTGCAAGAGAGCTTGGTTTTGAAGACATACCTTCCCTAATGGATGAATACAATGAACTTGAAGACATATACTTTGGTAAAATTAAACTAGATAATGAAGCAAAAATAATCAAATCGAGAGGACTGTACGAATACGTAAATCTGCTCAATCCTCCAAAACAACCTCCAACACATGTAAGCTACAGGCTCTTAATTGAGCTGTGCAGAATATTCAAAGAGGACCGTGTCAATAGGGTTCTCAAAAAGCTTATAGATTATGGAGTAATCAAGGAGCCAACACCACACATAGAAGAAATAATTCAACTAGCAGGAAATTATTCTGATGATTTTGCAGAACAAGAACCCACCAAGATTGAGGTAAATGACATCACAAAAAAAGCATTGAAACAGCTTGTAGAACTTTTAGAGGCAGAAAAAGAACCCGATGATCTGCAAAACGCCATTTATAACATATCAAAAGAAAATAACATACCGCCAAAAGAGTTCTTCATGGTACTTTATCAGATAATATTATCTGCAAATCGAGGTCCAAAGATTGGCCCATTCATTATCGACATTGGGAGAAAGAAAGTAGCACAAACAATAAGAAAACATGTTTGAGACATGGCACACAACGCACACAATCGACCAAAAAAGAGTGGAGGGTATTTCCTCATAATTTTGGGTGCACTATTATTCATAATAGCACCAACTTGGTTTTCAGACAAGCCAGAATTCGGTCTAGTGTTGATAGCAATAGGTTTCCTAGTTGGAGGTCTTGGGTTTTACCTTCGTTTCATAAAAAAGTGAATAGAGAAATAACCAACATTTCAAAATTATAGTTATGGGACTCTTTAGACGGACGAAAAAGGAAGAATCGGAATCTGAACAACCCGTAGCCAACGTACAGATCAAAGCTCCAGAACAAATACAAAAAGAACAAATCACAAACGAACTAGATTATTTGCGCGAGGAATTAAAGACAAAAACGAAACACCTCGACTCCATTTCAGATAAGCTGTCCAAAGTCAAAGACGAATACGACCAACTCGTAAGTACGTTAATGTCTTCAAAAAAGGAATTAAATGAAAAAAAATCAGAATACCAGGAGGTTTTGGAACGCATTGAATCAGGAAGAGTAGAGTTGGAGTCAATTAAGAGGCAAATCGACTCAAGCAAGACAACATTAGAAGAATTACAGAAAGCAAAAACAGAGTTAGAGTCAGTGAGATCTCAATACCAACAATACAAAGATGATGTTGACAAATTGAAGTCAGCACATGAATCTTTTGAAGAGGTAAAAAAAGCGTACCAAACCGCCACAACAGAGTTAGAACAGATCAGAAAAGAGCACGAGGTAAAGAAAAAAGAAATCGAGATTGCAAAAAAAGAACTCAAGTTCATCGAAGATCAAATGGCAAATGTTGGCAATAGAACTGCACCAAAAAACGTCGTCGCCGCAGCAAGCTCGGTAGTATCATCACTCAATAACAAACTCCTTGCAACACAAAAAGAATTAGAGATGCTCAAAATTGCATTGCAGCGAGAGCGTTCAGAGCATCAGCAAACAAAAAATAAACTTGATGAATTATTAAAACAAAGAAGCAATTAGTCTATTGTAACCGCTTAATAATTTCTTTTTTAATAAACACAAATTCTTCTTCTGAAAGAGCACCACTTTCTTTTAGTGATGCTAGTTTGGCAAGTTGTTCAACTACAGACTCTTGCGGATTTGGACTGTCAACCCGCGTAACAAGACGTGGCTCTTCCTGTTTTACACTGATTGTTTTAGAATTAAATGGTGAAGTACTTGCTACTTCTTCAAGAGAAGTATTACCATTACAACCCACGACCTGCATGTGTTGAATTAGCTCTTCTCCTGCGAATTCAATCAATGAAGCCTTTGGAGACTTGTAACCACAAATATCACAGACTACAATGAACATTCCAGAAGCCAGATTAGGAATTTTATTTGCGTCTGCTTTTCTGACGTATTCAGCATATCTTGTTTTACCACACTGGTGGTTTTCTGTGGGTTTGTGTTCTTCACAGAATTTGAATCCACAGTACTGACATTTTGATGGAGCTTTTAGAATCTCTCCACAAAATAGACATGAATTTGCTTTAGTCCTTGGTTGCGACAGGCTCAATTTCTGTTTCAAGTTATCCTCAACTATTAAAAAGGAGCAGCTCGTATTATCTGAAAATCACCTAGCCAGATTAGGATTTGATGTGTTTTTATGGTACAAGTGAAAAAAGGTCGTGTTGATTGAACGTGTTTTTTTGATTTTAATCATAATTGGTTTGATGTCGGTATTTGCAGACGATTTGTTTATCCCAAAGTGGTTTTACACCACACAACAATATTGGAAAGATGGTCTCATATCAGACAGAGAATTTGCCGATGCTATCTCATATCTCCAAAACTTGTCACTGTTAAGACTTGAGAGTACTGAAAATGACGCAATATCAAAGTTTTTGGTCACAGACTCTCTTATCAGACAAGAGCAATTTGGAAATTCAAGGTTTTCAGAATGCAGTGCAGGTTGGTATGTAACTGGGTACTA
The DNA here is from genome assembly GCA_037439825.1 of Candidatus Nitrosotenuis sp. GTDB lineage: Archaea > Thermoproteota > Nitrososphaeria > Nitrososphaerales > Nitrosopumilaceae > Nitrosotenuis. The sequence continues at coordinate 7,824 of JBBIVI010000041.1, forward strand.
TACGCCTTTAGAATCAGATTATGATACTGAATTGATTACCTTAAACATAGATGGCACTCTCTACAAATTCGACGAGGAGTTCATAAACGAAATAAAAATTGAGGGGTGGGGTAAGACAAGATCTGGAAAATACCTTGGCTGGTATGACGAGGCATTTCATTTCAGCGACAACCCTCTTGACTCTAGTGGCAACATCCTTTCTATTGGAATAATCGCAGTTGATCAGTCAATTATTGATACAAATTCAAATGTCACGATTCCAAGTCTTCCTCCTCCTTGGGACAATCGTGTTTTCGTTGGTTCAGACGTCGGTTCGGCGATCATTGGAAAACATGTTGATGTCTACACAGGGGAAGGAAAAGATGCATTTATTGAAACATACAGAATTACTGGGTACAACAACGTGGTGTGTAGAGAGAGGAATTGATGTCAAAGATGCGAGCAGTCATCAAGGTTTTTTCGTTTATTGTAGTTGGCATTGTAACAATAGTTGTTGGTGCATTTATGTTACGTGGGACGATGCATCTTTGGGACAAACAAAAATCTGATGACGACGAATCAAATTCATAGACAGTACAGCAGATCACCCAATACTTGCAGATATCGAGTTACATTTTGTTGAACATGATGTAGTACCAGGCAAGTAAGTTATCTGATCATGGTCTGTCGTAGGTTTATGGGCCTAGTTTTTGTGACTTAGGAATATGTTAAGATTTTCAGGTCGATGATTAAAGTTGATTAGAAAATGCGCACCCACTAGTACGATTGGAATTATTATAGTAATAAAGAGTAATACTAGTTCGCCGTTATTCATTTTCGTCGTAAAGTACACTTGGAAATTATTAACACTTGATTAACAATGTTAAAGAGTTTAAAACGAGAACGCAGGAAGGTAAGTATAGCTACAGGCCTATGAGGCTTGGATTGCGTTCTCGTTAGCAAAAACTAAGTAATTTTTGCTTTTATTGACTGCTTAACATTGTTAATCATTGTCTAAATAGTGACAAGCGGTGATATCACCAGATGTCAAAGCAAAAAAAGCGATCGTCTAGAGTTAATGGTAAAGCCATACTTGCGATCATCGGAGTGATGTTAATAGGCTCAACTGTTGGATATTCTGCTTACAATTCCATGATTCCAGTGAATGGAAAATTTCCAGTGTTAGGTGTTCCACAGAATATCTACTTGATTTCAAAGTACAATCCACAGACAGGACACATTTTTGCTACTAAATCAACCACAAGTGGGAAAAAGAGTTTAGGATCACTTCACACCACACCAGAACTGCATCTAAGAAAAGATCAGTTGGGTTCCATTCACTTTATCAATGAAGACACTGATTCAAAACACAATCTCAACATAGACGAATTCAACGTGCATACAAAGGATTTAGGCTATTTTGAAACACAAACAACTACTTTTATTGCAGACAAAGCAGGCACGTTTAGGTATTATTGCACCATCCACCCTACAATGTCAGGAAACTTGATAGTGGATTGAATCATTCAAATATAAAATGCGATAAAGATGAGCGGTGTGGAAAATTCTGATCCTGAAAAGTCACGATTCAGCCTAATTGAGGTAATCGAAGGATTTATTGAAAAAATAAACAAAATACGTGCAACGCTTCTTGGTATATCTATTTCAGCACTAGTTTTAGCTCCTCTTGCAATTGCCTTATCAGCATATCTAATTACGCACCCTCATTTCTTTTTTATATTAGACGAATACGATGAGTTTGGAGTTTTTCTGTCTGTTTCACTTGCAATCATAATAATTGTGTCTTTAGTTTGGTTTGTGTTAGGCATAAGACAATATATTATGCTTAAATCTTGGAATGAAAAATATAGCAACTATATCAAGAAAAAAGAGCAGATAGATATCGATGATCAAGATACTTAGATTATTGTTTGAATCTCGTGATTTTCTAGGAAACAATTCTTCATATGGTTCTATGATGGTTCTACAGAATTCTATCCCCTTTATAGTCGCCTTGTAAACTGTAATAATTCGTTTTCCTTCTTCCACTGTCGACTTTGAAACAAGACCATGAGATTCAAGGCTGTCTAAAATCTGCTTATGTTTTTTCAAATTGAGCCCACAATAGCTAAC
>JBBIVI010000042.1:0-9899 GCA_037439825.1 Candidatus Nitrosotenuis sp.
GGAGATTATTATCGGTTTGTCTATAGGACAAAATTAGAGCTTGCACCATCAAAGTTGATTGTAACGCCTGAGAGATACTTGATTTTATTTTCAATTATTGATTTTATAAAATCGCCAATCTCTTTTGGTTCACCCAGTCTCTTCATTGGTAGTACTTTTGCAAGCTCAGCAGAGTTCCCAAGATCTCGGAGTCTATCCGTGTTGATAAGGCCTGGCGCGATGTTAACACAGCTTATCTTTTTTGCTGCAAGATCCTTGCTTACCAACTTGAGAACCGAAGTAAATGCAAGGCGGTATGCTCCAGATATTACGAGTCGTGGATTTGGCTCCTTTATGACGCCTGAGGTTATGACAAAGATGTAACCGCCATTGTTTACCTTTAGATCCTTTAGTAAAAGGCAGAAGGACAAGAATAGTTGGTTGTGGTATTTTTGCCACTCGTCTTCGGTTACATCCCAAAATTGCTTTGGGGGCGGGCCACCAGTATTCAAGACCAAAATATCTGTCTGCTTGTGTTTTTTAATGAATTTTTTTACGCTGGATAGGTTCGAGGTATCGATGTCTTTGCTTGAGGCAGCTACCACGTCACATCCGATTGAGGAAAGCGAGTTTGCGATTGCTTTGCCGATGCCCTTTGAGCCGCCAAGAACTATTGCTTTCATTAGTTGAATCTATTATTGTAATTGATTTTAAGCTAGTGATTTTCAACGCCAAAGAGGATGACTTTTTTTGGGTCGTACCGAATGATGCCAAAGTGTGGTATGGCATATGCACCGCTGTGGTGTCCTTGTGGTCCCCCCAAGCCTACGCGAATTAGATAATTGGCATCGTCTTCTATTGGGATTTCACGTTTTCTTAGTGTATGATTTGAGATCTTTTCTGTTTGGTGTTTGAAGGGCCAAATATTTGTGATCTGGTTTTTGTGTTGTTTTATTGCAGTCTCTTCATGTTGATGGCCGCACAAAATGACAAAGTTATCAAAATGAGTCTCGCCTTCTTTGAAGGCAGATGATGCTCCGTAGTGGTACCCGTAATAGCTGTAGAATTCTGAGCCTTCTTGTGAGAGGCGCTGCCAAGTTCGCTGGTAAAGCCAAGGGTCATCTCCGTTTTTGACTATCTTGTCTGGATTTATTGGACCGCCATGCACACACAACAATCTGTTTTTGTTGTCAACTACAAATTGATCTCCGTATGTTCCGTCCTTATTTTGTTTGAAAAACTCCGTGTCTTCTTCTCCCAGTAATTCATGTGCCCTTATGCTGGCATAAGAACTTCCACTCAAGAAGCGTTTGTAAAGAAACCCTTCGTCGTGATTTCCCATTACAGAGATCATCGGATAAGATTTGGATAGCTCCTTGAGTTTGTGCAAGACTTGTTTTGGGCTTGTACCTCGTTCCAAAAGATCACCAAGGTTAATTATTCTAGAAACTGTACCGTATTTGCTCTGAAAATCAGCTGATAGTGCGATTTGAAGAATCGTTTCCAAACCTTCGATATCTGCATGAATATCAGAAAAAACTAGATCCATCTTGTTAAAGATGTTCTCGTTTGTAATAATAATTTAATTCTAGTCTAGTTTGTGCAGTGTTACGCCGTTTTCTTTTGCTTCGTTTTTTAGATCTACAATCTGCTGGTTGATATCCTCGATTTCCTCTATCAGCTCTTTTCGCCTACTTACTAGCGTCTTTAGCATTGAGTTATATAGATCGAACAATGTTTGACTCATTTTTTCACCAATAATCTATTACTGATTTGCTCTTAAACCCTTGCTGATGATTTGTCCTACAGTATTTGTCAACAATTGTCTCACAAGCATAATTTGGCAAATATTTCCGCGTTGGAAGGGTGTTTTTGGCATGGTGCCAAATTGGTCTTTGCCGCTTAATATAGTACTGACGCAGAGGTTAAAGGCGAATCTGAGTCGTAGTCGTCCAGAATGTTTGAAGATCTGGTAAGGGAGGCAATAAGGGAACCTTCGGTAGCAAGCGCATCTCAGGTCATGGGAGAGAGTGTGCCACAAGAGGTACATGGTTTTATTCCCGATCTTGTTGCACAAATGGATCAAGGAGTTCCTTCAGACGTACTTGCAGATCAAGCACTCAACAAGACGTTTGATATTGTAGAGAGCACAGTTCTAACAGAGGCAACAGCTCATGTCTTAGACAAGTTCTCGGAAAGAATTGTGAATCTACTTTTTGGGGAGCCGTTTTTGAATTTGTTGGCACAGGCTTCACTGCTCATAACGAACAGCACTTCTCCGGTCTAGCTTTTACAAAAGGAACTACATTTGCAGCCTTTGACAAGACAACGGCCTCCCTTTTCATGTAGTTTGAGGTCATGGAAACAGCCGGCTTGGATATTTCTGCAGCGCATGCATTAGACAGGTGTGTTTTCCTGTCTTATGTTTTAGGCTACAGCAATTCTGATCTGTCTTGATTCATGATTGCATACGCTTTTGTGTAATACTGCTATTGATTCTTCCTTGAATGTAAGATCGCATCTGAAACATTTCCAAGCTGTTGTCGTCATGATATCAGAAACGGATTTTTTGTATATAACGCGCGCGTATCTTTTGTATGGATAATTTCTACGAACAGTTTGTCAGATCAAATGACGCCGGTTGCTTTTGCAAGGTCTAGTGCTTTTTTCTTTGTAAGTTGGACTTCTTTTAGAATGGTGTATCTTTCAGGCCTCAACGATTGGGCAATCACCAGTGCTTCTGCAAGCAGTTTTGGCTTTAGGCCTATTTGTTTTGCAGTTGTAGGTGCTCCCACGTTTTTGAGCGTCCTTATGATCTTTTTCCAGTCCTGTCCTTGCAGCTTTGCCATCAGAATTGCTCCGATGCCACATTTTTCGCCATGTAGTCCAATGCCTGGAGCTATCTTGTCAAGTGCGTGCGAGAATAAATGTTCTGAGCCAGAACACGGCCTGCTACTGCCAGCAATACACGATGCCACGCCAGCGCTAATGAGTGCCTCTACGATCTCCCTTATTTCTGGAAGTTTCTTCTTTTCTGTTGCTTCAAGTAGAATCTTTGCACTCATTGACGCAAGATTCGCAGAGTATCTTCCAAAATATTCCCCGGTCTTATCTCGGCCTATCTCCCAGTCACGTACCGCAGTTATTTTAGCAACAAGATCCCCGCACCCGCTTGCAAGAAGCTTCTTTGGTGCTTTTTTAATTACGTCAATGTCAACAAATACTCCAAGTGGTGCCGTAGCTACTACTGAGTGAGGCTTTTCTCCTCTTACGGATACAAATGGGCTTGCGATTCCGTCGTGTGATGCAGCCGTTGGAATACTAACAAATGGTTTGCCAAGATTAAACGCGACCATCTTTGCGACATCGACTGACCGGCCGCCGCCTATTCCCACAATGAGATCGCTTTTGTCTTTTTTGATCTCATTTTGGACTAGGCGTATTGATTTCTCATCGTTGTTTTTTGGGACATGCCAAGTTGAATGTATTTTTGATGCGGCAAGCGATCTTTGAAATTGTGCTTTGACTATTTTTTGCACATGACTTCCTGCAATAACTGAGACTTTCTTTGGCTGACTCAGAGAATGTAAAAACCTTCCAACTTGGTCGATGTTTTTCTCTCCAACCACAATGAGGCGCGGCAGCTCCATTGTGTGCGACGGCTCATTTCGCATTACGTTGTTGTTGAGGCTACGCCTTATCAATTTGACCTTGACAAAAAGTTATTTAAAAGGGGAGAAACTATTGCAAGCATCTAGGAGTATTTTCTTGTCATCTAATAACGTAGAAGAGAAGATTCTACATGGAACGACCACGGTAGGTATCAAGGTTAGCGACGGCGTCGTCTTGTGCGCAGATATGCGTGCAAGCGCAGGCTACTTTATTGCAAACAACAACACCATGAAGATCCAAAAGATTGCCAACCATGCAGGCATGACGATGGCAGGAGGTGTTGCTGATGCGCAAAACATAACAGATGTTTTGCGATACCACGCAAACATACACAAGGTCCAAAAAAATGAGAATATTCCAATCAGATCTCTGGCAAGACTATGTTCGCTTTTATTCCATCAGAATAGAGGATATCCCTTCATTGCAGACATTCTGATTGGTGGATACGACAAGGACGGCCCAGCGCTGGTAAATGTAGACGTGTTTGGCTCAGTAGAAGAAAAAAAATACGTTACAACCGGGAGCGGCTCACCAGTGGCATATGGACTATTAGAAGATGAATACCGCGATAATCTCAAAGTTGAAGAGGCAAAGGTCATCGCCTTGCGTGCTGTAAAAGCCGCTATTGTAAGAAACATTGGTACCGGTGACGGCATCAATGTTGCAATTATTGATAAAGATGGATTTCGACTCTTGACAAAAGAGCAAAAGAAAGCCATCATAGCTTTGTAGTGATTTAATGCAAAAAAGACAACAGGAAAAGGAAACACAATCACCAGCCCAAAATGTAATGGCAACAATACTGCAAAGTATTCCAAAAGAGGCCCAGGTAACAAAAATCGATTATGAAGGCCCACGAATTGCGTTATACACGAAATCGCCACTCTACTTAATGGAGCACAATGAGATCATCTCCGATCTTGTCAACATAATCAAAAAAAGAATCGTCGTAAGAACTGAAGAATCAATTCGAAAGACGGAAGAAGATGCAAGAAAGATATTGGTCGAGGCGCTGCCAAAAGATGCTGAGCTTGGGGGGACGTTTTTTGATACTGCTACAGGTGAGGTCTCACTTGAAGTAAAACGACCATGGCTTTTACATAACAATTCTGAATTCAATATAGCTAAACTTACAGAATCAACTGGTTGGCGGTTGCGTATAAGAAAGGCGACTACCAACCCGTCAAGCACCATTCAGGCCATAAATTACAACCTAAAGATCTCCTCATCAGATAGAGCAAAACACCTCAAACAGATTGGTGAAAGCATATTCAGGCCACGCCTTGCGCAAAAGTCCGAAGTCTCGCTTATGACGCTTGGCGGTTTTGGTCAGGTCGGGCGCTCAAGCATGTTACTAGTTACGCCTGAAAGTAAGATCCTCGTTGATTGTGGTGTCAACCCTGGAGCCAGAACTCCTCACGAGGCATTTCCAAGACTGGATTGGGCAAATATTACATTAGATGAGATCGATGCGGTCGTAATAGGCCACGCACATTTGGATCATACTGGATTTTTGCCTGTCTTGTGCAAGTATGGTTACAAAGGCCCCATTTACTGCACAGAGCCGACACTACCAATGATGAATTTGATTCAGCTTGATGCAGTCAAAGTAGCTGCGGCCCAAGGCCGCGCTCCATTGTATGCAGAGCGAGATGTCAAACAGATAATGAGACAGACAATAACCATACCATATGGAACGGTCACAGATATTGCACCTGATATCAAACTAGTATTCTCAAATGCAGGCCACATACTAGGTTCTGCAACGTGTCATTTCCACATAGGAAATGGCGATCATAATTTTGTATACACCGGGGACATCAAATTCGGTAAGAGCATTTTATTCGAAAGCGCATCATGGAATTATCCAAGAGTAGAAACTCTGTTGATCGAAAGCACGTATGGTGCAAGAGAAGACATACAACCCACAAGACAAGAAGTCGAATCCGCTTTCATAAATGCTGTAAATAACACGCTTGTCGACGGAGGCAAAGTTCTCATTCCAATTCCTGCTGTTGGTCGCGCCCAAGAAATCATGATGGTCATTGATTACTACATGAAGGCAGGGCAGATGGTAGAAGCTCCAGTATTCATGGAAGGTATGATTGCAGAAGCAACTGCAATTCACGAGGCATTCCCTGAATACCTATCAAGAGAGCTAAGACAGAAAATTCTAGAGACCGACGATAATCCGTTTGATTCAGAGTATTTCACAAATATAGAACATGCGGATGCAAGAGAAGAGCCTCTAAGAGATGGAACTCCATGTATAATTCTGGCAACCTCTGGCATGCTGGAAGGCGGTCCCGTCTTAGAGTATTTTAGAAACATAGCGCCTGGCAATAAAAACAAGATAATCTTTGTTTCGTACCAAGTTAACGGTACGCTTGGTCGTCGTGTCCTAGACGGAGCAAAACAAGTCTCCCTTTTGGGTAAGGACGGCAAAGTTGAGGTGGTAAGCATCAACTGCTCAATAGTAAAGCTTGACGGCTTCTCTGGTCACAGCGATTACAACCAATTAATGTCGTTTGTTCACAAGCTAAGGCCGAAACTTAGACGCGTACTTGTAAACCACGGCGAACGAAGAAAATGTGAGAATTTAGCGTTAAACATTAGACGAATGTTTAGGGTGCCTGCACACTATCCGCAGGTTCAAGAAGCAATCAGACTGTTTTAGGCTAGATTTGCATTACGTTGTGTTTGAGCAGATAACTGATGCTGTCTAGGTATTCTTTGTCAGATATCTTGTCCTCAGTCCACCATTTGACTGTGACTCTAAACCAATTTGGAATACGCATGTCTTCGTATTGAATCTTAATCTCTTTTGTAAAGATATTAGTATCAACCAGTCTTGCGGACCATTCTGACTTGAGGATTTTATTTTCTTGTTTTGCGTAAAGAACAACGCCTGATTGTTTGTCTATTACTTCATGGTATTGCCTTGTATCATCCCATGCCAAAAACGCATCACGTTTTTTATCTTTGAATGAAAAGAGTACCTCGCTTGTTACAACAAGTTCATGGATGGATGAGATTTGGTCTCCTATGTGTAAAGGGATCTTGTGTACAAACTGGTAATGTTTTTTCTGTTCTCCGTAGATCAGACCATCATCTTGTATTCTTAAAAGATCTAACTTTCTGCCAGCCTTTGACGTCGCAGTAATGCTTACTGCGACAGAATCGCTTGACTCACTAAATGTATGTGTTTGAGTTATGACATCGTCGATCCGGCTATCTTTTATTGAATATTTGAGGTAGTCATTTTTTGAGACGCAGATCGAGTCATGAGTACAGCTTTGTGGGTCAAAGACGCTGATCGGGGTATGCAACATCTTTGAATTTATCAAATATCTGATTCCATACGAAAAGATGTTGTCTTTTTCCTTTCCTTGGTGCCAACGAGTCGCGTCATCTTTGATCCATTGCGGTATAGTTTCACTTTGTACAAATCTGTCCCTTACTGGAATGGCCGGTTGTGGTCTTGATAATAAGTCTAAGAGTTGTTGTGTGCGATCTTCGTTATTTGAATACCAGATCGGTTCGTTGTAAAGAATGTAGCAGCTTCGGAGATATGGTTGATGTAGGTAACGTTGCTCGAATTTTTCTTTACCAAGTTTTTCTAGATCTGGGAATATCTTTTCACATTGTTCGATGATCTTTATCTTATCATCTTCAGCAAATGCGTTTGTCTGAATTACCAACAATGCAAGTATTGAAAGACTTGATAGAATTTCTTTCATTTTGAAAAATCTCGAGGTTCAATTGATATTAAGCGGACGTAGAAATGATACGCTTTGTTTTAATATTATTTCAGATCATACTCTGGCTTCCAGATCTTTACGCCAGGAGGAGTTACAATGATTCTTTCTTCGCCCAGTCTTGCAATGTCTGCGTTGAAATTTTTTGCCTGGGCATACAGCTCTTCTACAAGCTTACGAAGTTGCTCCACGTCTTTTTGTGCAAGTGGTGTTACCCTCAAAATTAGTATCATGTTTTTTTTCATGTCATCCTTAATTGAGTGAATATCACTTGGATCTCGGATTGTTATTGCCTTAAGGTATGTGGGGCTTTCCTGTTTTTGCATCTAACTAAGATGCGAATTACTCCCTCAAAAAGTCTTTCGAATTAGATACGAATGAGTTTTTGATTTTTGTTCCTAAATTCTGAATTTTGTGTAATCTGCTTCTTGTGCAACGGCTGTCACAATCTCTGATTTTTTAGCTCCGTCAGATTCTACCATAACTATACCATTTTCTTGTTTTGGTGCATCAGAGTACCTTAGAGTTATTGCAGCACAGAATTGTTTGTGTGCATCTATGTTTTGGCCTCTGAGTAATGCGATTGGTCCCACATGATCTTTTGCATAAAAGATCAAATCGCCAGGTAGTGCAAGAGCTTTTATCATTTCATTTTCATCTTTGTTTCTTCCCACCACAAGTTTCGTTTTTTCGTCTAGTCTGAAATGTCTTCCAATTTTAAGAAGATCAATGTCGTTTGTTGTTGGAGTTTCTGTGTGTTGGAAAAGATCTTTTGCTCTAATTGCAAATGCGGGATCGGTAAGAAGACATCCTCCTCCTGCGTTAGGGGGGTTTTCGAGTCCAAATTCTTTTGCCATTTGAAGCTGTTGTCTTCTTGTGCGACCGCGGATCATTGCCAGTTGTTCCCTTTTGATCAATCCTTTCTCTTCAGGAATTGTTTTTGGTAGTAGTGCGCCGGAGAGCGGCCTTACAATGTAACCCTCAAGATCAGATTCTTTTTCGATTGTTTTAAGTGCCGGGCCGTGTTGGCTCATTGGTCGTTGACCAAGAACCTCTCCTGAAATTATAAAGTCTGCACCGATTTCTTCCATGTGTTTTTTTGCAGCCTTGAACATCATGGCCCTGCAGTCAATACACGGATTCATGCCAGATCCGAATCCATGTTTTGGATTTTTCAACATCTCTATATACTCATCACCCAAATACACAGTCTTAAGGTTGACACCTAGTGTATCTGCCCTCTCTCTTATCTCAAAACCACAACCACGTCCGCAATCAAAGTCACAAAATGGAGTTTTGATCGCAACTGCGGATACTTCGAATCCTTGTTTTTGCATCATTTTTACAGCCAGCTGACTGTCTAGCCCTCCGGAAAGCAACGCAACAATTTATTTCTTTTCTGGTCCAAATGTAAAAGTTCTTCAATATTAAATTTAAGATTGCGGTTTTTAATTTCTTTTCTTATTAAATCTGGATTTTTGCGAATAAAATTAATGTCTAACATAAACGAAACTTAAAACTAAAAACTTTAAAGCTCAAAACCACAACTAAAAATTTAAAACTAAACTACTTTTTTCTCTGGCTTTACGGGTTTTAACGCTTCATAAATTACTATCCCCGCAGCTCCCACACCAAGGAAAACCACACCAATTTTAATTAAAAATCCAATAAATGGAATGGTTAGTATTAAGCCTAAAAGTAAAGTACCTAAAACCACTGCGCCCAAAAGTGAGCCTTTTTCTTCCTTCTGCGGCTTTTTGACTGATCCTAAAATCAACCTACCTATCCACAAACCTACAAAAACTTTTGATAAATACAATGAAACGCCAAATAGCACAAGAATCATTAATGCAAGTGGAATTCCAAGTAGCGTTACCACCAATAACAAAATTAAGCTGGGCATTAAAAGACAGACAACAAGCCCAATTCCAAAACCTTTTCCCGGCTTCAAATTAATCATATCAACAATTTTTCTTAAGGGCCTAGGAAACAAAAGCACAACTACAATACCAGAAAATATCAAACTTAAAGTGCTAAATAATTTAAATCCAATTTTTGAAACAAAAGGTTTCTTTGCTTTTTCTGGTTTTACTTCGGACGGTGTAAATGTGGTTTTTCCTGAAATTTTTGCGCCAGATTCAATTTTGGCCTCTTTTGGAGCAGTATATGAAAAATCTCCTTTGATTTCTGATTTCGGAGTTAAAATTGGCGGCTCACTCGTATTTGTTTTTAAATTTCCACCAATTTTACCACTCACAGTTGCCGTCCCACTGCTAAGATTTACATTTCGTCCTACTTCCGATGAAAGAAGTATATCACCACCAGCAGCCAGCAAATCACGACCAATTTTTGCTTTATCAGAAATAATAATATTGCCGGCAGCCATCATAACATTATCACCAATTTCACTATCACAAATTACTGTACCTCCTGCAGCCATGACGTCATCAACTACTTTGCCCCTTAAAATTATTTGACCCCCGGCAATCA
>JBBIVI010000043.1:0-9805 GCA_037439825.1 Candidatus Nitrosotenuis sp.
GGTTGTTACACTTGGTGGTTATTGTACAACGTTGCGCACCTTTCGTAGCCTCTTACATGAGATTCCAACTTTGACGATAAACGTTGGAGGAAATAGGGGGATCCTGTCTGAGATAACACTTGAAAAAATAGACTCTGCAATTGCCGACATCAAGGCAGACAAGATTTGGTTAGACAAAAGAACCCGCGTTGTTGCCTCTGCAGGAGGTGAGGAATTTCCGCCCGCACTCAATGAGATCTACATTAACAGGCAAAATCTCACAAAGACTGCGGATTTTGAGATCAAGTTTCAAAACGATATTGTAAAGCACAAGATGGACGGTGTAATGATATCAACCCCAAGTGGTTCCACGGGACACTCATTTTCACTAGGTGGCCCAATTTTGCACGAAAGTCTCGATATTTTGATCATAACTCCGGTAGCTCCAGTTTTGCGATTGTTGCCGTCAATTGTGGTTCCAGACGAAAAGATCCAAGTAATTTGTTCGCACGACATCAACATAGTCATGGATGCTCAAGTAATCAAGACAGCAAGTTTTGAGGAACCAATAGTCATAAAAAAACACCAAAAACGTGCAGTCTTTGTAAGATTCAAAAAGCAAGGGCTGCGACAAATGAGCAAGCTTGGCCTTTAGAGTTTATGATGCAAGTGCTTTTTACGCAGGGATTCCTTTTGCGTCATCAGAGCAAGGATGTACTACCACACTTGTCTTTGAAGAAATAAAACACATCAAGCAGAGCCACGGCGCACTGGAAATGCTCTTGGATACGAGTAGACTCAAAATCATTGATCCTGAATCTGAGAAGATTAACTTTGTAATCGAAAGCTCAAAAAAAACCGGTGATTACCAAGAGCTATCAGAGGCCGACGTTTCAACAGTCGCACTTGCATTTCAGCTTAAAGCACAATTAGTGACAGATGATTTTGCAGTATCTAATTTAGCAAAAAATATCGGCATCAACGTGGCGCCCATAATGACAAAGGGGATAAAGGTTGTTGGGAGTTGGGTCTACTACTGCCCGGCTTGCAAAAAAGAATTTTCTGCACTGGATGCGTGTCCTAATTGTGGAAACAAGTTAAGGCGGAAGCTACTCAAGGGCAAGTCTTTTTGAGCACCAGTCTATGAAGGAACCATCGTAGAGACGCACCTTCTCAAATCCAGCAATCCTTAGCTGATAAAACAATGAGGACGCCCTATGACCATGCATGCAGTAACATACAACTTGATCTTGGTTTGAGATTTGTTTTTGTGCAAAAAGATTTTCAAGTGATTCTTTGTTATCAAATAAAAACCCACTTTGGCCAAGACCATCGATAAAAGGAAGAAGAATTGATGTTGGAATATGTCCTCCAAAATATTCTGGAGGTGTTCTTGCATCAAGTATTGTTACCTTTCCGATTAGTTCTTTTAGCTCTTGTGCTTCGATTCTTATTTCTGTTCGTATATTTGGCACAAATTGGGTTGGGATGATCTTCTTTGGCACTCTGACAAACGGCTTTCCCTTGCTTTGCCATGTACTCATACTGACATCAAGCATTCTGACGTTTTTGTGACCAAGATATTCTAATGTCCAAGCAATACGCATTGGAGACGGATCCATTACCTCGCCTGTGATCACGACTGTTTTTGTAGAGTCTATTCCAAGGCTGCCAAGTAGTTGTGCTGCGTCTTGTGGGTTTAGTGCAAGATGCGCGCCATACTCATTTACTTTGATTATTTGGTCAACTACGAGCGAGACTGCGCCTGGAATGTGGCCGTACATGAAAGCTATCTTTGGTCTCGTATCCACGATGACAAGGCTCGGATCATCTAGGCGTGCATTGAGCCAATCTAATGAAACTAACATTTTTTATAACTCAAGTGTGCTTTGACTTGATTCTTTTTTTAGCTTGCTTTGATGCTCAAGCATGTGTTTTATTTTTTTGGCCCTAGCTTCACCGAGTCCTTCGATTTTTGCTAATTCCGCAAATGAGGCGTTCAGTGTTCTTGCAGGTGAACCAAATTTCTGCAACATTCGAGTCGCTAGCTTCTCACCAATACCTGGTAGACTGCACAAGACTGCAAGCTGTTGTCGTTGTAAATCATCAGATTTTTTTATTTTCTTAAGAAACGGCCCTTTTGAGATCTCTTTTCTTGAGCACATGGAGACAAGCATCTTTGCGGTGTGTGTAGCACTAGGCGTTGGTATGACTGGAATTTTGAAATCTATTGCAATAGATGATAGGGCACCATAAAACACAAGTGGGTTTTCAACTATTTGTTCAATTTCATCTACGTTTCCCTCCATTATGATAACAGGGTTGGCAAAATGTTCCTTAAGCCTGTTGCACTGATCAAACAAGCGTCCATCAAATATTGACGATATGAGATCCGAGATACTCTTTCTCTCAACCACCGTCTCGGGTGCTACGATATAATCACCTATTTGTAGTGTTTTTATCTCCAAATTGATGCCTACTGCCTTTAGCAGATCTGGGATGCCGCTTTTTTTTTCGCGCTCATCGACAACTATTCGAAGATTTTCAATTTTCATCTATGCCAAGATTCTGTTTTGCATTAATAATTTATTGGGATGGCGGCTTTTGTGAGCCTCGGATCATCTCGTTTATTTTTGCTTCTTGTTCTTTAATGCTTTCTTTGAGTCTTGTTTCTTGTTTTGCCAGCACTGCAGATCTGGTGTTTGCTAGCTCCTTTTTTTCTTCGAGTTCTGCAATTAGATTTGCTTTTGTTGATTTTATTAGAATAGAACCGGCGTGTTTATAGACAGGATCGGAATCAGCTATTTTTTTTAGTTCCTCCAATGCCCTGTCTGATTCGATTTGCTCCATTTCCAGTTGTTGCTTTTGCGCCATGACGGACTGGAGATTTTGTTGTGATTGTTGTAGTTTAATTAGTTGCTCTTGCAACCAAGGAGGAATTTGTTGACCTTGTGACATAAATTAAGAGCTCTTTGATTTTCTTATTATCTTTACCGATTCAAGTGAGTCATAACTTGCTTGAATTAGACGCAAAACTGAGTTAATGTTTGCCCGCAAATGTGGTAGCTCTGCAGTTTCGATTGAGATCTGTAAGTTGCTTTTTTTCATCGAGATTTTTGTTTTTGTTGGGTTTTCCGGGTAAAACTTGTTATCAGTGCTTAATGAGTCAAAGATTGCTTTTGTTTTTTCTTTTGCGTTAATTGAGATTACGGCATTAAAGATTAACATCGTATGCTGTTCCGGCAACCTTGAAGCCACATTTTTTGCAACTCCATATTCCGACTGCTTGTCTTCCAAACTTTAGTGACCCACATTCTGGGCACCTTCTTTTTGTTTTTAGGATAACATGAACTTGGGTGAATTTTTTTCTGTGCTTGATACCATACTTTTGTCTTAACCCTTTTAGCGAAGCACCTTTTTTGAGCATTTAACTTCCTCCTACCTTTTTTATGATCTCCCTTATTTTTGCTCCGGTAGCAATGGAGATTTGTCCGCATTTTACTAGTTGTTCTTGCGTAAAGCCATCGTTGCCGCCTTTTTGTATGGCGCAAATGTTGCCAGCAGAGTTAGTGGTAATGGTAATTCTAGCGTCCATACAATTCCATTCTTCCGCATTTGGATCCACGATTATATGGTCGCCTATTTTGCCCATCGTAACTGAAACTGGAAGTGTTGTAATTGGTGGGTCTGATACTTCGCCTTCTACAAGCGTTGGGACATCATCTTTGAGTTCCCATTTTGGTATCTTGCATGAGAGGATGCTTGCAACTGAAGCATAAGAACATGCATCAAAGAGGTTGCCATCATAATCTGTGACACTATTATCAACAAACAGACCAATTACTGACTTGTCTTTTTGCAGAACTAGTTTTGTTAGGTCAATCATGCCGCTTTCGCGTATACCTCTGTCGACTACTCTTGCAAGCTCAATTACGTCTTCGCCTGGTGGCCCTGGCTCCACATTTGGGTCAGCTAGTGGGAGAATTTCTGCAGTGCAGATGAAGATTCCCCTGTCGCCAAGGTCTGGAAATGGCTTGTCTGGTTGAATTTTGACACCGCAGACTACTTCTGTGTCTCCAAGCCTTACTCTCGCTGAGCCTTCTGCTTTTGGGATTACATTGGTATCAATTATCAGCTGTCTTGGTTCATCGAGTTGACGCCCATCGACTCTTTGGCCATCCTTGAGCAATGCGGTGATTTTTTTCTTTTTTAGTTCGTCGATAATAGAATTACTCATTGTGCACTATCTCCAAAAAATTTCTCTCTTAGTGCTTTCTTTTGAATTTCATAAACCAGTTTACATCCACTTATTGCTGTGTTAACACATTTTTCGTATTCTTGAGGCGTCAGAACGCCGTCAAGTTGAATCAGTGTGATCTTGCCAAGGTTTGGCATCAGTGCAACTGGCATGTCTGCCTGTCCTTCTTGATCCTCTTCGTTGTTGATATCAAGTACGATTGTGTCTGCGACTTTGCCTGCAGCACATGCAGACACCATGTCTCTCATTGGTATTCCTGCGTCTGCCAAAGCAACTGCTGCAGCATCCAGTGCTGCGCATCTTGAGCCACCATCTGCCTGTAAAATTTCTATAAACACATCAACTACGGTTCTTGGGAAACTTTCTAACATCACAGCTGGCTCTAGTGCGTCTTTGATTACTTTAGAAATTTCTATCTCTCTTCTTGAAGGAGCAGGATTCTTTCTTTCGCCCACTGAGAATGGCTGCATGTGGTATCTGCAACGCAAAATTCCCCTGTCCGTGTTTGCAAGATGTTTTGGATGAACATCACGTGGTCCAAATACTCCTGCAAGTATCTTGTTTTCTCCAAATTCGATGTATGCAGAACCATTTGCGTTTTTGAGAACCCCAGCCTTTATCATAATTCGACGCGGTTCGTCTATTTTTCGCCCATCACAGCGAATTCCTTTGTCATCTAGTAATACTATATCTGATTTCTTTACACCCATTATTAACCACTATTTGATCCTAACATTTCTTGAATTCTTTCAGTCAAATTTGGAACATGTGCTTGTTCTTCGACCATTTTGATGGCATCAAGAGCCTTTAATAATCCATCGGGATCCTCGCATGACACAACGACATATCCGTTTTGTCCTATTGTGATTACCGCCTTTGTGGCATTTTCTATTGTCTGGATCATAGAACCACGCTTGCCAATCAATCGAGGAACTTTGGTCGGGGATATTTTTACAAGTTCACCTTCTTCGATTTTGCCCAAGTCCCTATCTGAAATTGTAATGAGTGGATCTCTAGATCTGTCAGAGTTTGCAATTCTTGCTGCGACCAAGTCACCTGTCTTGAGTCGAGATGTCAAGTCATCCACTTTTGGATTAAAGTCTCTGCCAAAGACATCTTGTGCCGGAAGTATGCCGGCGTAGCACGAATTAATGTCAAGCTCCCATGAAAGCGATGTATGTGATCTTACAATACCGATAACAAAATCGTCAATTCGCGGCAAGTAGATGCCGGTAAGAGGAATTACTCTGACGCCACTATCATAAATCTCAGAAATTCCAACGGTAGTTGCTATAATTTTGTCCCCAAAAAGGTGAACATTTTCTTCGGCCCTATATGGACCCGTTGTAATGACGTCGCCCGGTATGACGTATTTGCGTTTTACATCATCCATTACTTGACCATCTCCACGGTCGCAGTTCCCTTTGTTATAGATCCAAGTCTGTCAATCACGCTTGCTCTTGCGCCCGCAGGTATTTCTAGTATTGCTTTGAGTGATCCATTATTTTGCCATTCTTCTTTTTTCAAAGTTCCAGTTGACTTGAGAACCGAATAAGATTGTGCTGCATATTGTGCAGGGATCACTATTTCAAGCAAGAGGTTTTCTGATTTGAGTGGAATTATTGCACGCAATTTTTCTACTATGTCCTTTACCTGTTCTTCAGTGTTTTTGAAAGGATCTATTGAGACTCTAGATTGTTCCAGTGCTTGCTCCACTCTTAAGGGAGGGTGTGGCAGATGTGATCTTGGATCAACAAAGGTTTTTGCGATAAATTCGATTATCTGTTTTCTTTTTTCGGAAACCATCTTGCGGCGTTGGTCAGTGGTTAGATTGAGATCTCCTTTTTTTAGAATTTGTTCGATTATTGCCATGGTGTCTTGTGTTTTAAAGGCCTTGAGCAATTTTTCAGTAGATGCCCTTGTCCCTTTGTTGGAATCGGTATACACCTCGTCGGACACTAAAACGGAAGATACGTCCTTTCTCTTACACAGTTTGTATTCAAGGGCCGGATCCGGTTTGACTAGGATCTCAAATTTTTCACCCTCAACGGAATGCCTAATGACGGTGACATCTGTCATAGGACAGATAACGAAATCTCGGTATTTATCTCTGTCACGGAGTACGCTAGATTTTTAATGGGGACAGAGAGACTTTTTTCAAGTTTGCCTTCTTTAGAAATAGTTTCACAAGACAAGCAACGTATGACTGTAAAACTCAAAGGGGTTCCTTTACAATACGCAAATGCACTTAGGAGAATCTGCCTAAATGGCGTTCCAGTATTTGCCATAGACACAGTTGACATTATTGAAAACTCGTCTGTGATGTCAGATGAGGGAATAGTTCACAGACTTGGCTTGATACCACTTAAGACAGACCTCAAAAGGTTTGCAGAACCTTCCAAGTGTTCCTGTAAAAGCCAAGCAGGATGCTCAAACTGCAGAGTAATGCTCGTAATAGATTCTGGAGACACAGACACAACCAGAACGATCACTTCGGCAGAGCTCAGCTCCGAAGATGAGACTGTAAAACCAATATCTGACAAAATCCCAATAGTTCAAGTCGCACCAGGACAAAAGCTGAAGCTTGAGGCGTATGCAAGACTCGGCCGTGGAACAACTCATGCAAAATGGAATTCCGCAAACATTTCCGTGCTGACTCACACAGATAAACACGACGAATATGTCTTGACCATAGAATCTACTGGTGCACTAACTCCGGAACAAATCATAAGATATGGGGTAGACGAGCTCGCTCAAAGACTTGAGGAGTTCAAAGGCGTAATTGCAACTTTGAAGACATAGTAAATTATATTTGGGTTCTTAAAGGGCATTAACTATGACCAACCAGTTGGTTCTAAACATGATAAAGGAGTTAAGGAAGGCCTCTACTAAAAACAAGGCACCAATTTGGTCAAAACTTGCAGTAATGGCACAAAAACCATCTATTGCAAAGCGCATAGTCAACATAAAAAAACTAAATGACATCACAAAAGAAAACGATGTTGTCGTAGTACCAGGAAAGGTGCTGGGAACCGGAAACATCGCCCACAAAATCACGCTTTGTTCGTTTTCAATATCCACTTCTGCTGCAAAGAAGGTTCTTTCTGCAGGAGGCAAAATAATCAATTATTCAGAAATGATATCCAAGTTTCCAACAGGAAAGGGAGTGAAAATAATTGGATAAACAACACATCGTAGTAGACGGAACAGATCTTTTGGCAGGAAGGCTTGGTTCAAATGTTGCCAAGATGCTCTTGCAGGGAAACCACGTAGCTGTAGTGAACTGTGAAAAAATAATGATCAGCGGAAGCAGAAGAAATATCATCCAAAACTACAAGAACTTTTTATCAATTGCAAGTATTTTACATCCAGAACACGGTCCATACCACCCACGAAGACCAGACACGATAATTGCAAAGATGATTCGTGGCATGCTTCCAAGAAAAAAGCCATCCGGTCTAGAAGCACACAAAAGACTCCGCACATATATTGGAGTTCCTTCACAGTTGCGTTCATCAAAAAAGATTACAATAGACAATGCAAAAATAAGACGTGCTTCGGCTAATTACACTACCATGGCAGAACTTGCAAAGGAGGTCGGTTGGAATTGATTCCAAAGACAGAGATTTACTTTGCGACAAGAAAGACCTCAAAGGCACACGTCTTCATTACAAAGGGATCAGGGCGAATCAGAATCAATAACACACCTGCTGAAATGATTCAGCAAGAAACTGCCCGCGAAGTCATTTTGAGTCCACTTGAGCTTGCAGGGGATCTTAGAAACAAAGTAGACATTTCAGTTCGTGTAAAAGGTGGTGGCTTTATGGGACAGGCCTATGCTGCAGCCACTGCTATTTCAAGAGCACTTACTGGATGGACTAAATCAAAAAAAGAGCCAAAGGACCACCCATTCACCAAACAGATGAGAAACGAGATTAGAAAGAGAATAAACGAGTTTGACAAACATCTTCTAAGTGGAGACGCCAGAAGGAAAGAACCAAAGAAGTTTGGTGGTCCAGGCGCACGAAGAAGAAAACAGAAATCATACAGGTAGCTTGAAAGCTGTAATTTTAGCTGGTGGAAAAGGTACACGTGCCAGGCCTTTTACCGATTATTTCCCAAAGGCAATGATGCCAATCAACGGAAAACCGCTGATAAGATACATTGTGGACCATCTATCTTCCTTTAGTAGTATATCGGAAATCATAGTGGTAACTGACCTCAAGGGATTGGGCGGCCAAGTAAAGCATTATTTTGAGAATTATGGTAAAAAGCCGATTACCTTTGTGCAGGACTCATCAAGTGGTACTGCCGGCGACCTCCTTCATCTTGCTTCCAAGATAAAAAACGAGTCGTTTGTTTTGTGGTTTACAGACAACCTTTGTGCTCTAGATATCGATAAAATGCACATGCAATATGCCAGAAAAGGTAGCATGGCATGCATTGCCACAAGGCAGTACAGAAGAGAAGAGACAGGCTTTGCCCAAGTAAAAGACGGGATCATTACAAAATTCATTGAAAAGCCGTTTGTAAAAATGCAGGATTTCGAATGCACTGGCATCTACATTCTTAGTAGTAAGATACTCGATTTAATAAAAAAAGAAAAATCAAAGAACATGAATCTGTCTTATGATGTTTTGGAGAGTCTTTCAAAAAAGAAGCTAGTAAGCTCATTTGACATAGGCAAAATTCCTTGGGTCGACATAGAATCCCCCACAGTCCTTGAACGAAAGGCCTCAGATATAAAGAAGATAATCAGACAGATGAGTTAGATTTTGTGGGCTTGTTCATAAGCTGCAATCTTGTCTTCATACTTGAGTGTGACTGCAATGTCATCGAGTCCTTCAAGCAGTGTTTTTTTTCTGCTTGGCTCGATTTCAAATCGAGTTGATTTTCCATCATACTTGATTGTCTGGTTCTGTAGATCTACTTCTATGGCAGATTTTGTCTGCATAAGCTCTGCAACGACCTCTTTTTTTATTGCGATTGGGAGTATACCGTTTTTAAAGCAGTTATTGTAGAAGATATCTGCAAAAGAAGGTGCAATTATCACATCAAAACCATAATCCTTTAGAGCCCATGCTGCATGTTCCCTAGATGATCCACATCCAAAGTTCTCACCGGCAACAAGTATGTGCGAACTTGCATATTTTGGGTTGTTGAGTACAAAGCTCTCGTTTGGTTTTCCGTCCGGTTGAAATCTCCAATCATAAAACAAGAATTTGCCAAATCCTGTTCGCTGAACTAGTTTGAGGAACTGTTTTGGAACTATTTGATCCGTGTCCACATTTGGCCTATCAAGCGGCGTGCCGATACTGGATAATGGTTTGAACTTTTCCATTATACCCACTCACGAACATCCACAAAATGACCGGCAATTGCGGCAGCTGCTGCCATGATTGGACTTACCAAGTGAGTCCGTCCTCCTGCACCTTGGCGTCCCTCAAAGTTTCGGTTTGATGTACTTGCACATCGCTCACCTCTTGATAATATGTCAGGATTCATACCAAGACACATGCTGCAGCCAGATTCACGCCACTCAAAGTTTGCATCCTTGAAGATCTTGTC
>JBBIVI010000044.1:0-9756 GCA_037439825.1 Candidatus Nitrosotenuis sp.
AAAATCTAGATTCTTTTTTAGTAAAC
Organism: Candidatus Nitrosotenuis sp.; assembly: GCA_037439825.1. GTDB lineage: Archaea > Thermoproteota > Nitrososphaeria > Nitrososphaerales > Nitrosopumilaceae > Nitrosotenuis. The sequence goes on from JBBIVI010000044.1 coordinate 27, forward strand.
TAATTAATAACAGAATAATCAATTTCTGGCATGTCACTAGGCGAAGTCGACACTCTGAATCTTTTGGCCGAAAAATTAGACAACCTCTTCAAGGACTCACAGGGATATTATGAATCATTTTTGGACGCAAACACGATGTACAAGCAGGGAAAGCTGTCAGACAAGGAGTTCTTTGAAAAACTTGGCGACTATGTTGTTGCTTATTCGGCTTTGGAGTTTTTGGCAGTCAAGGTGATCTTTGAACTAAAAAAAGTAATTGACAAAATGGGCGGATCAAGTCTTGGAACGACCCAGTCCCCAGGCCTGATGCCTGGCATGGGCCCAGGTATGATGGGTGGGATGGGTGCAAGGGTTCCTGTAATGCCAGCGCAGACTCCCGGCAGGCCGCCATCGGTTGTTTCTGCAAAAGAAGCATTTGCAGCACCTGGAACGCTTCCGTCACCAGATCCTTCACTGGTACCAAGGTCTGCGCCAATAAATGCATGCAGATCCTGCGGCGCCGAGCTGAGGCCTGGTGCAAAATTCTGTACAAAATGTGGAACCAAAATCTGATTTACCTATAAGCAGAAAACAAGGGATATTTTGATTCCTCGCTTGGCCTAATGGAATAGATCTCCTTTACGTTTAACGCCCATATCCTGACAGGCCCTGAATCAAATCCAAGCTCGCCCAGCTTTTTTGTACACTGCGAAAACAGCTGGGGATCGTTGATCTCTTCTGCATCTCCTTTGAACTGAAATCCGCCGCGTCGCACCTTGTCGACTATGGCTGCAGTAACTTTGGGCCACCGTTTGATGTTTGCATATGTTTTGTTCATGTAGGCGTCTGCAAAAACTAGACGCTCATCATCAAGTATCGTCATTACATATCTGGGCGAGATGTTTGGAATTCCCTGCTCATCGACGCTTGCTATTTCTACTATGTTGCCCTCCTTGATGATTAGCTGTATTGCCTCATCTGGTATCTTGACCAAAATTGATCACGATTACTTTCTCCACATCTTTTGCCATGTCTGTGCAAAAGTGTTCATCAGCTCACCGTATGCTTTGAGCTGCTCCATGCCGGACTCACTTGTCACCTTTTGCCAGTTTTCGCCAAACTGCTTGAAGGCGTTTAATGCTACTTCGTTCATGGATTTTTGCCAGTTTTCGTGGAACTCTTTTAGTGTCTTTTCACTAGACTCGTTTACAGCCTTGAGCATTACTTCGTTGTATTTTGCTTGTATGTCCATACCGATTTTCTGGAGGGACTCAAATGTCTGCATCCATTTTTTGAGCAAGGATGTGTATTCATCCCACAGACAATCCCACTCGTTTGTCTTTCCTTTTGACATGGTATTGTATGGTGGGGTTTACAGATAAAGATTCTCTAAATAAAAAATGCCAAAACAATTAGAAACCATTCTGATATGTGATCTGTTTACATTCATCGCTGGATCTTTTTTATTAATATGGTCTGAAATTAGAACCAAAATTTGATGAGCAGTTTTCCAAGTTTATGTTGATCTAGAAAAGATGATAAAAAACTAATCCTGTGTGGCACCGCATTCGGTGCAGAATTTAGCAGTAACAGAAAGCTTGGCACCACACTCTGAGCAGAACTTTACATTGGTATCTGTCACCTTGTTGACACTTCCATACATGCCGGTATTTCTTACCGCGCCAGTGGGTTCGTAATGCTCCTCGTCGATTATCTCGACTGGTGCAAAATCCTTTTCGTCGACATAGGCCATTATTCTTGGAATCGTATTTGATTTGTCCTTTGGATCTGGAATCATGTCGCCAAGCCAGAACGAATACCTCATCAGGGTAAGCTCTGGCGTAGAAAACGCAAGTGTGTGGGCAGACATGTAGTCTTGGGCTGCCTGCTTGCCGTTGAAGACCTTCATAAAATAATTCAACAGTAATTGTGTATAATGTTTACTGGTTCTGAAGCTTAATCAAAAAATTCCATTCGCAATGGTGTCCATTTGCTCAAACTCGTCTTTAAAAGTCAAGTCGTAGTTGTTTATCTGTGAAAATAGACATTCCTCTTCCTTGTCCCAAATGCGGTGGAAAAATGTATTCTGTATCATATGACGCACCGCTCAAAGTCCTAAGACACCGCACATGGCATGTATGCAAAGAATGCGTTTTCACACAAAGCTCCGAAGATTTCAAAAAAACGCTGTATTGTACCTAGTCCAGCTTTGAAAGGGATTCAATTCGGCCTTTGTATTTTTCCTTGTAAAGCGCTCTGCACGAAGTACAACAAAAAAAGCGCTCATAGTTGCCAAACTTGAGTATCGTTGGCTTGTGCGGAACTGGTCCCTGACAAAAATCACACGACATTTTGACTAGCATGTCTTTTCCGACTTTTACGTCGTGGTGCTTTAGTGCCTTTGATCGTATGTTGTCAAGCTTTGCACTAGTCTTGTCCTCTAGCATACCAAGATCTATTTGCGGCAAGATTCCTTTTATCAGGCCGATGTTAACAAGCCTTTCATACCTTGCCTGCACAGTAGGCGTACTTACTTTGATCTCGCGCGATATCTGTCGAAACGACTTGCGTCCATCCTTGATCAACGACTCCAAAATCGCTACATCCACGTCGTCAAGCTTAAACGGCATCAGATTGTGATGCACTCAAGTTGTATTTATTCTAATTTTTGCGATTTTACAATTGTAAAGTGCTGGTATTAAGTAAGCCACCTCCCAAGATATGTCATGAGCACACAACAACTCAAGCGAACCGCAGTCAAGATAGGTGGCATGCACTGCGCAGGATGTGCAAACTCCATTCAGTCCTCAGTCGGCGGCCTTGAGGGCGTAAAAAAATGCGAGGTAAACCTTGCATCAGAAAAGGCACTCATCGAGTTCGATCCGTCACAAGTGGATCTGCCGCAAATAGAAAAGGCAGTTCAGAGCGCAGGATACAAGATAGTATACGAAAGGCTCACACTCAAAGTCTCTGGCATAACGGACTCGTCAGATGCTGCCAAGCTTGAAAAAAAATTGCAGACATTTGAGGGAATAAAATCCGCATCTGTAAACTATGGGACAAGCCAAATCATACTGGAATACAATTCCGCTCTTGTTTCGCTTTCAGACATCAGGCGGTTTGTGGCAAAGAGCGGCTACCAAATTATTTCAGAAGACTTGGCAGAAACCGCAGAAGAGCTTGAGGCAAAAAAGCTCAAAAAACTGCTTTCGGTAGGAATCGCTTTTACCATACCAATTATGATCCTTGGGTACCCAGAATACCTTCCATTTATCCCATTTGTGGGCACAGCCCTATCTGCGTATTTGCTGTTTGGATGCGCAAGCATAGTCCAGTTTGTTGCAGGCAGCAGGTTCTACATAGGTGCCTTTAGGATTGCAAAGATGCATTCTGCAAACATGGACACGTTAGTGGTGCTTGGGACAACGACTGCGTACTTGTTTAGCGCATATAACACATTTCCTACTCCGATGTGGCACAACATCTACTATGACGCAGCAGCAGTAGTGGTGGTCTTCATAGTTCTTGGCAAATATCTTGAAAACAAGACAAAAGGCAAGACGTCCTCTATTATCAAAAAAATGCTGGAACTCCAGCCAAAGACTGCCAGGATACGAAAAGACGGAATCGAGCAGGAAATCCCAATCGAGCAGATCAAGGCAGGAGATGTCATAGTGGTACGACCCGGAGAAAAGATCCCAGTTGACAGTATTGTGCTTGAAGGACACTCGGCAGTGGATGAATCCATGATAACCGGCGAGTCGATGCCTGTAAGCAAAAAGAAAGGCGATCTAGTTATTGGCGGTACAGTAAACCGGGAAGGTGCATTGTATGTAGAGGCACAAAAAGTCGGAGGAGATACAATTCTTTCGCAAATAGTCAAGCTTGTAGAAAACGCAATGGGGCAAAAGCCGCCAATGCAAAAACTCGTAGATACAATATCTGGATATTTTGCATTTTTTGTAATTGCTGCCGCAGTTGCCACGTTTGTTGGCTGGTATTTTCTGACTACACATGGCGAGCACCACCTTGCGGCCTCGATAATTCCAGCAGTCGCAATTTTGGTCGTAGCATGTCCATGTGCGCTTGGGCTTGCCACTCCCACTGCAGTGATAGTCGGCATGAGCAAAGGGGCGCAGAATGGCGTCTTGTTCAAAAGCGGCGAGGCACTTGAGGCGATGGGAAAAATAAAGTACATCGTATTTGACAAAACAGGAACTCTGACTGAGGGAAGACCGCAGGTAACCGATGTAATCTCTCTTGGAGAATATAACGAGGAAAAGATACTTGAGCTTGCCTCAATAGCAGAAAAAAACTCTGAACATCCACTCGCAAAGGCTATTATACAAAAAACTCTGGAAAAAAATCTGAAAATTAACGAGCCTGAAGACTTTGTCGTTATTCCAGGAAAGGGAACAATTGCGACATACCAAAGCTCCAAGATAGTAGTAGGAAGCACAGGGTTTGTTGCAGAACAAGGAGTGCAAATCAACTCAAATGAGATCTCCAAGATGCAACAGCTTGGCAAGACCGCAATAGTTGTCGCAGTAAACGGCACAGCTGCCGGTATAATAGGAATCATTGACGCTCCAAGAAAGGAAGCAAAACAGGTGGTAAAACAGCTAAAGCAAAGAGGAATGAACGTTGTAATGCTAACGGGAGATAACCAAAAAACAGCAGATACCATTGCAAAGGAAATAGGAATCAACAGGGCGATTGCAAACGTCCTACCACACCAAAAAGTCGAAGTGGTAAAAAAACTCCAAGAAGAGGCCAGGACCGCTATGGTGGGTGACGGAATAAACGACGCAGCGGCGTTGACTCAAGCAGATGTCGGAATAGCAATAGGAAGTGGAACGGACATTGCAATTGAGGCAGGAAAGGTAGTGCTTGTAAAAAACAACCTCGAGGATGTGGTATATGCATTTGACATATCAAAAAAGACTGTAGGCAAAATAAAGCAGAATCTTGCATATGCCTTTGCATACAACATAGCGCTTATCCCGATTGCCGCCATGGGCATTCTCTATCCTGCAATTGCGGGAATGGCAATGGCCGCAAGCTCAGTTTCTGTTACCAGCAGTTCGCTTCTCCTCAAAAGGTGGAATCCAAAGCGTCTCTTATGATGGAATAATTTGTTTAAGTGTTATGTGTTGCATACCTCGGTATGCAGATGACTACAATAAAGATAAAAGAAAAAACTAGGGCCACACTTGAAAAATTGAAATTGCATACAAAAGAAACCTACAATGATGTCATTAAAAGACATGAGAATAGAGCTAGGTGACGAGTTCAAGCCACAAACCATAAAAAAATCTCTGATGTTGAAAAAAGGTAAATTCTACTGCTTTGAGGAAGTAGAAAAAGAACTTAGATACAGTCACAGACGCAATGTGTACAATAGTAGTTTTTAAAATAGTGGACTGGAGGGGAATTGAACCCCTGACTTCTGCATTGCGAATGCAGCGCTATACCACTAAGCCACCAGCCCTCAGTTCTGCACAAACACCGCTCTATTTTTACCAATTTGAAAATCATTATCTTGCCGCTTGGGTATTCTATATCGTTGAGCCAAAAGGTTTCGGATCTGCTTGAGCGCGGAAAGTCTCAGTATGAGTGGGCAAAAGATCACATGCAGATTCTAACAGATTCGATAAACCGGCTAAAAAAATCAAAACCTCTCAGGGGAGTTACAATCGGCTTTTGCCTCCAGATAACAAAAGAGACCGCAGTCCTGCTTGTGGGCGCCAAAGATCTTGGAGCCAATGTCGTCGCATGCGGGGGAAATCCACTTACCACCCAGGACGACATTGCAGTATTTTTGGAATCGCAAGGGATTACAGTGTATGCATGGTCAGGCCAATCAGAATCAGAATACAAGTGGTGCCAAGACCAAGTCCTCCTGCACAGACCACACATCATAACAGATGACGGAGGCGACCTAAACACCAAGGCACATTTTGATAAAAGATTCAAGGACTTGGAGATCCTTGGTGCAACCGAAGAAACGACGACTGGTGTGAGCAGGTACTATGCCATGCAGAAAAAAGGCAAGCTGCGCTATCCAATCATTGCGGTAAACAATGCGAAAACCAAGATGATGTTTGACAACAGGTACGGCACAGGCCAATCTACTATCGACGGTTATCTACGCGCAATGAATCTGCTTTTTGCATCAAAAAGAGTTGTTGTTTGTGGGTATGGGTGGCTTGGTAAGGGTGTCTCGCAAAGATGTGCAGGCATGGGCTCAAAAATTATAGTCACCGAAGTCGATCCAATCAAGGCACTTGAGGCGCACATGGATGGCTTTGATGTCATGCCAATGAACCAAGCTGCAAAAATTGGAGATATTTTCATTACGTGCACAGGTATGACAGGCGTGATAACAAAAAGACACCTACTTTCAATGAAGGATGGCGCAATTGTGGGAAACGTGGGCCATTTCGATGTGGAAATTGACGCCAAGTTTCTGCTTAGGAATTCAAGGCAGGTAAGGCCAAATCTTGATGAGTGCATCTTGCCGAATCGAAAAAAGATCTACTTGATTAGTAAGGGGCGTGTGGCAAACTTGGTAGCATCGGAAGGACATCCACCAGAGGTCATGGCAATGTCGTTTTCAAACCAGATCCACTGCATTTTGTACCTTCTAAAAAATCACAAAAAACTCAAAAACCAAGTGTACGAAGTACCAAAAGAAATAGACTACCAGGTGGCACTTGATGCACTTGCTTCGATGAACGTCAAAATAGACAGACTATCAAAAAGACAGCTTGCATACAGGCAGAGCTGGTAAGCTAAGAATAATACCAAGAATCTTTTCAATCAAACTAGTTGACAGTCGATTGCGTAATTACTGATGCACATGTGATGACTGCAAAGGGTGTACTTGAGAGAAACATCGTAATTGATGAGGAAAAGATCGTGGATTTTACCACAGATATACCACAGTGTGACAAAAAAATCAATGCAAAAGGACTAGTTGCCATCCCCGGAGTAATAGACACACACGTCCACTACGGCGTATACTCACCAATAGACGAGGCAGCAAAGACCGAGTCAAAGGCAGCTGCACTCGGAGGAGTCACAACCATGATGAGGATGCTTCGACTTGGGCGCCCCTACAAAACACACCTGCAGGCACAGCTTGATGCCTCAAAGTCTTCACACTATGTGGATTACACAATACATGCCACAATATTTGACGAAAAGCAGGCAGGTGAGATGAAGTTCTGCACAGAAAACGGCATCACCTCGTTTAAGATCTACATGAATCTTGGCGGCGAGGTAGGCCATGTATACATGGACATGGATCCAGGCGCCTCGGACCTCTTTGAAGCCAAAGTGCAGCTTGAGACTGGTACGATACGCAGGGTGCTAGCAAATGCTGCAAATCTTGGATGCCCAGTTCTTGTGCACGCAGAAGACTACCAGATGTGTGAGTGTGGAATAAAAAAAGCAAAGCAAGAAAAACAAGATGGCCTTGCAGCCTGGTCGCAGAGCAGGCCTCCGGATTCTGAAGTAAAAAGCATCAGAAAGGTATGTGAGATTGCACGCGAATTCGGCACCACAATTTACTTTGTACACATAGGATCGGCTGCTGCACTCTTTACAATCCAAGAAGAAAGAAAAAAAGGAACCAAGATCTTTGTCGAGACCTGTCCACACTACCTTACACTATCATACGAAAAACAAAAAGGATACCTTGCAAAGGTAATGCCTCCAATCAGAGCCACATCAGACATTCACCAAGTATGGCAGGCAATCTCTGAAAAAATTATTGACACAATAGGCACCGATCATGTTGCAAATCGGCTAAAGCTCAAAGTAGGAGAAGACGTATGGTCCTCGCTTGCAGGATTTCCAGGGATTGGAGTATCGCTTCCCATTTTGTTGTCAGAAGGCATAAACAAAAACAAATTGGACTTGGCACGACTTGTGGATCTTACAAGTACCAACGCGGCAAAGATCTTTGGTATGTATCCACAAAAAGGAGTACTGCAGAAAGGTTCAGACGCAGACATAACACTAATTGATCTAAAAAAAGAACACCAAGTCAGCTCCGAGTTTTTTGGTGCATTCTCAGATTATATCGTATATGAGGGTTGGAAGCTGAAGGGATGGCCTCAAACAGTACTGGTTAGAGGAAAGACAGTTACAGAAAACATGCAGGTTGTAGGCAAGCTAGGGCACGGCAAGCTTGTAAAAAGAAAACTCTAGTCACAAATAATGTATCTGCGATTCCGGGAATAATCTTACTAGTAATCATGTTCGCTGAATTTGCTACCAAGTGAGATCTTTGCAATCAAAGTTGATGGTGTTATCTCAAAATCAATAGACTTTGATGGAACAAATGTGCTAAATATGCTGGTGAGAAGCTTTTGGCCAAACAAAGACCAGCCGATTCCCATGTCGTGTTTGATGATGTATGTGTGCAAATCTCCTACGACGCGATGGTCAGATGATATCCCAGAAGCTCTCATAAAGTCCTCAAGTGACTCGATGGACTGCTTCAAGCCATACTCACCCTTTACGCCTATGACCCAGTCTTTGAACATGTCACAGATAACCGTCATAAAATACTCGATTTTTTCCGGGTCGGTCTCCTTCATAAGGGAAGAAAGCAACTGCTTTGGAACCGGTATGAGGCCAAACCTCTCAGCGTTGATGTCCCATCTTGCGTGCTTGATTAGGATGTCTCTGACATATGCATTAGTGGAAATCCCTTTTTTGTATGAAATGTATTCAATGTCTGCAATAACGTCTTCCGGAATTCTAAAACTCATTATCCTGTTCTTGGTCTTCTTTGATGGCCCAGTGAACTTGGTTATCTGTTCTCCACGTCTCATCGCAGCTAAGAGCTTGGAAATCAATATAACCTATTATCCTACAAAAACGTGCAAACCGACTACGCCGTAGCTTTAGTTTACGTTACTAAAGCGCTTCATTGGTAGTAGGATTGTCACTGTGGTTCCTTCATTGACCTTGCTAAATACAGAGATGTCACCCCTGTGCAGCTCCACTATTATCTTGGAAATGGCAAGTCCAAGGCCGGTTCCCTTTTGTTTTGTAGTATACAAGGGCTCAAAGATCCGCTTCAAGTCTGCCTCGGAGATCCCAACACCGGTGTCACCAACCTCAAGCACCGAGATGTTTTTTTCCTGCTTTACACTAACGCGGATCTCTTTTTTACCTTCTCCTTTTTCTAATATGGCATCTATTGCATTTAGTATCAAATTCCTAATGACTACTCGAATCTTTGCCTTGTCGCACAACAAGCAATGATCCTGAATGCTTTTTACAAGTGATATATTGCCTGGAACTTGAACATTTTCAAGTGCCTCATCAATCAGTGTACTCATCGATGATTCTGTAACGTCCAATTCACTTATTTTCGCAAAACCAAGAACGTCGTCTATTTGATGAGTCATCCTTATGACTGCTCGTTCTATCATTTGGAGGTATTCCGTTTGTTCTTGGTTTAGGCCGTCCTTGCTCTTTAGCTTGAACAACTCGGTTGAATTCTTAATTATGGAAAGCGGATTTCTCAGCTCGTGGTTTAGCCTTGCTGATAGCTCACCTATCATGGCAAGCTTTTCTGATGAAACGAGTTGTTTTTGATAGTCATGGATTTTGTCAATGAGAAACGACGTTGCAATGTCCCATGAAGTAAAAACATATCTTTTGTTATAAATTATGCAAGTCGAATCAGAAAGTAAGAGTTTTTTGCATGCATCCTTCATCTTTTCCTCTT
>JBBIVI010000045.1:0-251 GCA_037439825.1 Candidatus Nitrosotenuis sp.
GAAACATAATGCATGTATTTGTTCCCTAGTTCTTCTTCCACACCTCACGCACACCATACTTACCGCATTACGACATTCTGCACAGATGGTGCATTTTGTAAGCTGTCCTCCGCAATTTCTACATGACTCGTCTGGCATTTTTTCCTCAAAACGACCTTTGCAACTTTGGATATAAGACTTGAGTATAATTTATCTGAACAAATGATCAGCGAGCCTTGAGTTTTCTTCTTCGTATAGAGTAAATCAGCCCA
>JBBIVI010000045.1:331-9718 GCA_037439825.1 Candidatus Nitrosotenuis sp.
TGCTCAAAATCGTTTCTGTAATATTTGTTGCATCCGAATCCACCACAAGAAAGCTTGCCGTATATATATCCGGCCTCAACACAGAATCAGATAATGCATATAATTTCAAATCGTGCCCGCCAGAAATCATTTTGGCTGTAATTTCCTCTGGAAATACAAGAATGGCAAAGTCGTTTTGGGTTGGAATCGTGCCACTGTCCACCGGATCACCAGCAGCAGTACTTACAAAATAATGCAGTAGTGATGCCCCAGATGTTTGTATTGGTATTTCTACTTTGTGTCCCTTTGTAACATATTCAGGTATTTGTATTTTTGTAATCTTTGGAGACTCTACATTTTCAAATTCTTTCCAGTAACCTATGCCGAACGGATAATCAGAGTCATCAAATGATTTAACCGTAATCGTTCTTGCTTCAGGAGAATAACTCTCAAGATAAAATGGCCCATTACTTATCATTGCATGGTTTTTCTGATCAATCCAATTTATTGCTGCATCGTATCTGGACTTGTAATAATCCCATGAATTTTCTGATGTCATCAGTGCTCGTGGTATTCTTTTTGATTCTGAAAATTCTTTCAGATAGTTCTTGATCAATGTAGCATCCCTTGGAACAATCAGTGACAACCAATTCAGATTTTTTGCTTGTGCGTCAGTTCTTGAAAACGATGCTTTACCATCCATGACTGCCTGTTCCATGGCAGCCATAACCTCCCATGGTTGCACCACCCAAACTCCACCCCAGTCCGCAATCTCAGAATCATCGAAATGCCAAAAATTCACATATACTTCTACTGTATCTTCGTCTAAGACCCTAATTCCCACAAGTGTTTTTGCAGATTGAGCCGCACTTGGGGAATATTCTGGGTCAAAGGTCTTGTCGTTTTCTCCAGATGAAGATGACCATTATTGGCTAAAATACAGAGAATAAATAACTTCATTTATGTCCATTTTTTGACCATTATGCCAATTACTCCACAAAAGATCGTATGTGATTTTGCTTGTCGCTTTTGTGTTTGCCCCCACCTGAACCCATTTTTGGAGATTCGTATCCCATTTTATTGTGTCAGGCGGTACTTGCAAAGATCCATTTGGCCCTGCAGTCTCCACCTTCCATTTTTCTCGCACTGCAAAATTTTGTCCAGAGTATGGGTTTTTGAAAATCCCAGGATCATATAGAATATCCCAAACGTTTTTGCTGTATGCGTCACCAAGGCCGCGTACTGGGTTCCATGCGCCTTGGTAAATCTGCTTTACACCTATTTTTAGATCAGGGTCATCGGCGCGTGCATTGATTGGTGTGAACCTGGTTGTGATTCCTCCTCCAAAGTCATTTATGATTCCATTTACTTTTTTGTTTGCTACAAACGGATCAACTTTCGCAGCAAGGAATATTCTAACTGATTCATTGACACCTTCTTTTGTTGCTTGGCGAATCAATTCTGTTCTTTGTTGGATTGATGTGTAGTTGCTTGAGTAAATCTTTTGTGTCAGATCATCAATTTTTTGATTTTTGTAATTCCAGTATTCTGGGTTGTTAAAGCCTGGCATGTTTGAAAACCATGGTGCATACATTTGTGCGAGGCCAACAGGATCATACTTGACAAACGCAGATCTTCCCGCATATCCCTCAGTATAGATATTCCATTTCAATTCGGCCGGATTTGAACCGTAAACTATGATGTACGCTTTATTGAGATCGCCAAAGTCTTTTTTTACTGTGAAACCAAGTTTTTCAAGCTCTGAAGAGATTACCTCCCCTATCGATTTTCTTACCGGATCGTCATTTCTAATAAAAAGCGTAATTTCGATTGGTTTTTGATTATAGAACCATTTCCCGCCAATTTTTTTGGCTCCTTCTTGTGTTAGTGTTTCTGATATCATTTGATTTGCAAGCTCTGGATTGTATCTAAAATGAAATGCCTCAAGCTCATCCACAATTAACAGATAGTCTGGATCAAACGGTCCATAATTCGATACCATCGTGACACCAAATCCGCTCATGAGTTCATCTACGATTAATTTGCGATCAACAAGGTAGTTTAATGCAAATCTTACTTGCTGATATGAAAACGGATTGAGCTTATCACCTTCTGCAGGGTTCACAAGAAGACTGTAAGAGCCACCAGTTGTGTAAAATACATTAAGATTCTGCAATGAATCCTGGTTTTGTATTAGCTCCGCAGGAATTCTATAATAATATATGTCGATGTTGCCTTTCTTTACTTCTTCTAACGCAGTACTTTCATCGAGATATTGTATTAACTGGATCGAGTCTACATAGGTTCCTTTTTGTGCAAAAACCATACCCATTGCAAACGACGTGCAAACTAGGAAAATCAGAATTATGCGCACGTCCGAGATAGAACTTTATCTAATTTAAAGCTCCAAAAACCTGACTCATACTTTGGCGTTAAACCTCTTTGCGTGTAAGGCTTAAAATTTGCACGAGTTGATAACAAATTGTGAATCATAAGTTATGGCTCAACGGCCTAGACGGCATAATTAGTGGCGGTGTCTCAGTGGAGGATTTTGCAACAGTTACCAATACAGATCAAAATACAGCAAAAAGAATGCTTCAAGAATTTTCTCAGAATTCCATTGGAAAATTTGATGGAAACATAATGGAATTTGAAGAAGGTGACAAGATAAGGGCCACAATCTTAGCATTACAAAAAGGTGTTCAAGTAGATCAAGCAGCAGAGCGCTTGGACTGGCGAGATTTTGAAGGCCTTACTGCCCAGATACTTGAAACCAGAAATTTTGTAACAATGAGAAACCTCATCCTGACAAACCCTCGCATGGAAATTGACGTTGTAGGTATCAAGTTCGGAGTCGCAGTTCTCATAGACTGTAAGCACTGGAAACATCATAGTAATTCAGCATTGCAAAGCGCAGTAAGTAAACAAATTGAACGCACAAAGCACTACGTTACAAAAACAAATGGAGTACTTGCAGCCCCAGTCATTGTGACGCTTTATCAAGACAAAGTGAGTTTCATTGATAAGGTTCCAATAGTTCCAATTTTCCAGTTTGCGTCTTTTATTGATGAGTTCTATGGTAATTTAGAAAATTTAGAAACTATAGGAGTAAAGAACCAATAAAGAGCACTAGGCTTCCGCCAACAAACACCTTCGATATAGTCATACATTTATCAAGTGCAGCCGAAAGATCCTCAAGTGATTTTGTACCCATTACCTTGACGTCAGTTTTCTGCTCCAAAATCTCAAACGTTGCAGGAGTCAGTTTCTTGTCTGCATCCTCTGCGATCTTTAGATACCAGTTTGATATGTCCTCATGTTTGGCAACCTTGCCAAAAGGATAGTATCCTGTCCTGTTTCTGACAATGGTTGAGCTGAAATGTGTATCAGAGGTACAAATTTCCAAGAGAGATAGATTGTTTTTTGCAAAGCTGGCAACTACTTCTTCCCGCACGCCGTTTTCCATGTTGTTAGAATCAGCCCATCCAAGAAAATATTTTGAATTGTTGATTTTCAAGCACAAGATCCCAATCCCACCTGGTCCCAGATCTGGCGTGTTAATTTTCATGTCATCTGAATTTGCATAACCAAACTCAAATGGATGGTTGGGTTTTGTTATCAGTGTCTCAAGAGTAGCCTTGGCAGCTTGTAGCATGTCTTGAGAATCTGTTTCTGAGATCTCTTTTCCCATTGCGTTGTGGCAATCTACTATCAACACCCGCTCAAAACTGCGGTTGCTTGCAAACTGTTCGATTTCGTTTTTGATATAGCTTGGGACATCTTCCATCCCATGCGGCGAGAGTGACAAAAACAGCATGGCGGATTTATCAAATAAAATTCCAATGACACGTGCCTTGTTTATTTGCACAGTTACAGGCTCAGTACACGTTTGACCCTTTTTGAAAAGCTTGTTGGTTGCTAGACTTGCCAGATAGTTTTCCACCTCTGCCTGTGATGGTAGATTCAACGCGTGATCAGATACGCTGTGCATGACCATCGCAGACGAATTCATTGTCTTGTAAATTCGGTACGTGATGTTGCTACCACCTATTGGATGATATGGCCCTGGGTGAACCTCCGGTAACACCATTCTAAAGTCATTGTTATTTGAATAGAGTCGGATTTGCGAGGTGAGAACGCTTGATGGTCTGGATTTCGATTCTATGATTGATTCCACCTCATCAAATGTTCCTTTTGACATTGATGCTAGATAAGCTTGTAACAGCTTGTGTGTACTTTCAACGCCTGGGCGACCTGCCCTATCAGTGATAACAGACCATACTGATGCAATTATCAAAAATGCACCTCCAAATCCCAAGATAAGCGGATCATGCAATGAGGCCCATAATCCACTTGGCACCATTACAAAGTACATTGCCAATGGTTGAAGAAAACAAATTGCCCAAGCCTTCCTCATCGACACTCCAAGCGTCGTAGTCATTATGCCAATCCTAAAGCTTGCAAAGATGAACATTCCTTCTGCAACATAGAATGATGACAATGGTTTTGAAAATAGTGTAGATGTTGCAATGCCACACAGTACTATTAACATCCAAGCCAAGTTCCCAAACAGCGACATGTGTAGTGATTTAGAATATTCTTTGTTTTTGATAAAACGCGAATCTACGTATTGTGTGATTAGCAGAACTGGAATCATTATGCCCAGCCTATCAAAAAGTCCCAAGTCTGCAAAGTAAAAATGCACAACAACAAATGTGGTTAACAGAGCTACGGCAAACGAAATAACTAAAGACTGCAGATACGACGACGGCGTAAGTAATGTAAGTGAGTAACGACTATGGATTTTCGATACATCATCATGAGATTCTGTCATTTGAGATTCTATCTTATGAGGAATATGTCAAGTAACCACGAAATGATAATAAGACCGGTAGGTATTGACACTACTATTCGTGGATCTAGTCTGTACCCTTTTGTCTCATCTTCAAAGAAGCGTAAAAGACCCGCAGAAGATGCAGGCAATGGTGCTCCTTTCTTCCTACTACTCATTTAATCAAAAAGCTAGGAGCTTGAAATAAAAACTTTCCGTCATTTTTTCAGTTTCTGTATCGTTTCTATAAGTGAATTTATCGACTGGAGAATTTTCTGTTGTTTTTCATAATCTTTTTCCAGCTCAAGTTCTGCCGTGAGTTGTTCAAGTTTTTTGTTTAAGGAGTCCAAGATCGGATTCTTTGTAGATTCTTGTTTTTCGGCAGGTGCTTGTGCCAACTTGTCTTTATCTGGTTCTTTTCCGCAGCTTATGCACAATGCGTTGCCGTCTTTGATTACCCTGACTCCACCGCAATAAGGACATGGTTCTGATACAAGTGTCGCACCTGCAAGTAACATATCTACTGCTTTTTTTCGCAGATCTTGAGACATTAGTTAGTTATGATCACTCCTTTGTAAAAACTTAATTTTGATTCAAAGTCTGGATTAGGTCAATAGGCTTAATAGTCGGAATAAAGTCAAATGAATTAGTAACTAATGGCAGTAATTTGCAATACTTGTGGACTTCCTGAAGATTTGTGTGCCTGTGGTGATCTTAACAAAGAAAGTACAAAGATCGTTGTAAGACTTGAAGAAAGACGTTTCAAAAAGAAAGGAACCATGATTGAGGGATTAGATCCAAAGCTAAATGATGTTCAAGGAACTCTAAGCGAACTCAAAAAAAAGTATGCTTGTGGTGGAACTGCAAAAGATGACTACATATTTCTCCAAGGCGACCATCGTGAAACTATGAAAGAAACACTAGTCAAACTAGGATTTTCTGAATCAAGTATCGAAGTTCATTAGGCTTGCAAGTCTATAAAATTCTTCACGGTATATCGATTCCTTACTCAGCACTAATCTCAGTAATTTTTGGGCTGATGATTTTTTCATTCCCAATAGGTGTGTACCTTTTTTTTAACTCAGAGATCGGCAAAAATATAGATTTTAGTTTCCCACTTTCCGAGCTTAGAGTAGTAAAACAATTCGACCTTCAATGGCTTTCTTTTGTTGAGATAGGGGATCTTTTCATCGCAGTTTGGTCGTTTTTTGTCATAATATTTGTCATCGCCACATTTGGACCAAAAACAAACTTTCTCAGAGTGCTTGCACCACTCATGGCAGGCTCAAC
The DNA here is from genome assembly GCA_037439825.1 of Candidatus Nitrosotenuis sp. GTDB lineage: Archaea > Thermoproteota > Nitrososphaeria > Nitrososphaerales > Nitrosopumilaceae > Nitrosotenuis. The sequence continues at coordinate 6,432 of JBBIVI010000045.1, forward strand.
ACATACTCAAGAAGGCAATTATTTGGTACATGCAATTAAGTGGTTCTCTGTAATTATCGTCCTATCCGAAGTAATAGATCTAGTTCAGCGCATATTCGGTGTCACCATATCCCCCCCTGCTTTTGAAAATGATTTGATTCAATTTTTGGGCGTAAGCTTTGCCCCGATAATAGAGGAGATTGGATTCAGAGTAATTCTGATTGGAATCCCATTGTATTTGTTTTATTCACGCGCAACGTCTGCAAAGTTGTTCTTCAAGGCATTATGGAACCCATCTACCCTACCAATCACAGATTCTAAGAAGGCAATCACATTGATTGTAGTTGTAGGAGTTTTGTTTGGCGCCCTACATGTGCTGTCTGAACAGTGGACAGAAGGTAAATTTGCACAGGCCGCAATGAGCGGCATAATTATCGGTTGGGTGTACTATAGATACGGCTTTGTTACAGCAATCATCATCCACTGGGCTGCAAACTATGTAATTTTTTCATATGGATACTTGGTATCTTCTGTGAACGAGACTAGATTCATAGATGCGTTTTCACACTCTTTAATTCAGACAATAGAAGTTTTGCTTGTCATTACAGGCATATTATCAATTACCATGATTACACTAAGTTACAAGAAACGTAAAATCGAGGTTTAAAGCCAGTAAACGCTTCTTTTGGCATCGAACCGCGTGTAGAGCTTGACTTTGGTTCGTCTTTTGGCTTTTCATAGCCTGCTGGTAATGAGCCTCTTTGTTCATAGACACTTTCGTGTCGTTTGTAGCTTTGATCTTCACCAATTAGCTCTGCTTCACCTCTTGTGGTGTGGTATCCGCCAGAAGCCTCACTTGTACTAGTTGCGCGCAAGTATTTTGGATCGATTCCTCTTTGGACATATTCGCTTTCTTGCTTTGCTTTTTTATTACTCCAATAGAAGAATCCACCAGCTCCCGCTGCTGCCATGCCAGCCATTCCATAGATTATGAATACTGGAAATGAACCAGTTGATGTTTGAGCAGCACTTGTTGGTGCCGTTGCTGAAACCCCGACTACTTCGTGCCCTTGTAGTTGGTCAGGTGATGCATACCCAGCCAGGAATATATTACCAGAGTCACCCGATTGGACAGTTCTTACATGATAAGTTGCATCAGCAGTGAATGTTGCTTCGAATTCTTTTTCTCTTACTTGACCTTCTCTAAAGCTGCTCTCACCCATCGTAAATGAAGAAACTACTACCTTTGCCCCCGAAAATCCAAATTTGCTTGTCTCAGCGGCGATTCCTGTTGGGTCAAACAAAAAGTGCCAGTTTGTAAGTGGTTGATTTCCAATTCCAGACGAGTCAATTAGGCCCATCTCCAAGATCGTTTGTGCTTCGGTGCCTTGTATTTGTGCGGCGACCTCAGGGAAGTTTACTTTGAAAAATGATAGTGGTTGATTTACATCTATGACGCCGTATTCTTCAGTTGTAATCGGAACCGGGCCATCTACTTTAAGCCCCCTCCATGTGACATCAAATAGTGCTGGAGAGCCTTCTGTGTATTCTCTAATCAAAAAGCCATCAATTGTCGGCACAAGTATAACTTTGTAATCTACTGAAACGTTGTCTTCTCTTCCGACCATATGTGCACTATATTCTATTCTAGCATCAACTATACGTGCTGAACTTTGTTTTGAAGCAAGGCTACCGTTGAGTTTCTCAATTAGTTCTTGAATACCAGGGGTAGATGAATCTGCAGTAAAACTAGTTACAACCTCTTTTCCACGTAATGCGTCTGCGATTGCTCCACCTTCAGGATATTCTATGAAAGCGGATCGTTGGAATGTGAATTTTGGTAGTTGGGCAGTATCAAAGGTCTTTGCGTCCCAGTTCAATTGGGCTGCAAAAGCTGGAGTTATCGAACCTGCAGCTATGATGCCTAAAAGCGTTAAAACTAAAACCGAGCCCCTATTCACGATAGTTTTGCCTTTTGGCGCGCTAATAAATCTATCTTGTAGTATGAAAATCGCAAAAAAAATACAAACAAAATTTTCCATAGATGGATTTTTTGTAATTTGAATTTGGCTGTGTGAAATTTGTAGGATTGACATTTATTGAAAAGGTAATATGGAACCCCGGCTCCATACAAAACTGGTTTTATGATAACAATATTGGCAGGCGGTACAGGTTCTGTTAAACTGGTTCGTGGACTGATTTCACAGACTCGTGATGTGAATGTGGTTTGCAATGTAGGCGACAACTATTGGCTTTATGGATTGTATGTTTGCCCAGATATAGACACGATAATTTACGGACTTGCCGATATTTTGGATTACGACAAAGGTTGGGGAATAAGAAAAGACACCTTTGGATTTTTGCGACAAATGGAGATTTTTGGAGAAGAGACATGGTTTAGAATCGGCGACAGGGACGTTGCAACCCATCTTATTCGAACAAACATGCTAAAGAATGGAAAAAATCTTGCAGATATAACCAAGTGGTTGTGTGAAAAATTTGCAGTAGAAGCAAAAGTAATGCCAGTAACTGACAACACAATAGAGACCAGAATCACCACAAACAAAGGCGAAATGCATCTGCAAGAATTTTGGGTCAAATATAAAGGAAAAGACAAAGTTGAAGGTATCCAATATATCGGCGCCGAAAAAGCAAGACCGAACCCAGAGGCGATAAACGCCATACATGATTCAGAGATGGTAATTATTGCTCCTGGAAATCCACTTACAAGCATTGGTCCAATGCTCCAAATAAAAGGAGTAAGAAAAGAGCTTGGGAAAAACAGAAAAAAAGTTGTTGCAATCAGTCCACTTTTAGGTAACAAAGCATTTTCCGGACCTGCTGCAGAATACATGGCTGCTGCAGGAATTGAGGTCTCCCCCTACGGGATTGCCCAAATGTATTCTGATGTCTGCGGCAACATCGTGATTGACTCAAAAGACAGACTACTTACAAAGAAGATTCAAAATTTGGATATGAAGGTATACGACACCAGCATCAAAATGATCAACAAAGTTACAGAAGATGCTTTGGCATCATTTGTACTAAAGAACGTTCGCGTGTAGCTTGAAAGTAGCTGCAGTAATTCCTGTAAAAACATTCTCAAAAGCAAAGAGTCGTCTTTGCCTATCCGAAGATAAAACAAGAGAACTCTGCGAGATAATGCTTGAAGAAGTGCTTTCTACTGTATCACAATCACAGATTAACAAAATTGTATTAATATCAAATGACGAAGATGCGTTTAAAATTGGTAAAAAATACGGTGTGGAGCCAATATTTGAGGGTACAGAAAAAGGAGTAAACGCCGC
>JBBIVI010000046.1:0-9534 GCA_037439825.1 Candidatus Nitrosotenuis sp.
TTTACATCACAGAACACGTAGGCATGCAGGTAATTCCAATAAACCTGATTTTGCAAATTGCAGTATCATACTTGGTGGGCCTAAATACAGCAATCGCTACTAATGCATTTGTAATTCTCAAAAAAGGAGCAGGCGTAGGAAGCGTTGCTGCAGCCACTGGTTTGTTTATTGCGTGTCCTACCTGTGCCGGAACATTTCTTTCACTCTTTGTTTCCGCATCAGGGGCAGTAGCGTTCACTTTGGCAGTAACCCAGTTACAGACTTTGTTGATTGCAATATCCATACCTTTGCTTGTCTTTACTCCAATCATTATGGCAAAAAAGATCAAAAGTAGTGGTTGGAGTTGTAAGGTAGAGTCTTAGAGTTTTTTGACTTCTGGTGTCTGCCAGTTTCCTATATCATATCCATCTCTTCTTAGATACTTGAGGGTGAGTTTGTAGACAAGCTCATCGTGATCCACCTTTGTGAGGATTTCAGACCATGGAATCTTGCCTTGTTTTTCAATAATGACTTTTAGTTCTAGGTTCATTTTTTCTGCTATCTGTTTGCACTCATTGAATGTCTTACCATTTTTGTAGGCCTTCGTACGTATGTCACAGCTTTCCATGATTTCCTACAAACAACGTTGAATAAAAGGTCTAGTCTACTTGAAGGACTTTAGCTTCTCGACTACGATTCTAAATATCTCGTCGTTGTCTAAAAGTATGCACGGAAGGTTGTTTTCCTGACACGCTTGGCCTGATTCTGTATCACGGGTAATTAGGATCATGTCGTTTTCTTTTGCATAATTTATGACCGAATAATCGGTGCGTAGTTTTTTCCCCTCAGTTAGAAGTTTTTTGACAGAATAGGCGTCATAACCAAGGCTACGAAGTTTTTCGTCCCACCCATCATCCATTTCATCCACTAGTATCTTCAACGTACAGGCTGTGAGACATTATCTATTTAATTTTTCAAAACTAGGCACCCAAATGAGCAATTATTAATGGTATGAAGACGGATAGTGCTACGAGCGAGCCGAGAAAAAACACGACATGCTGCACGTCCATGGTTTGATTTAGGCGGGCAGTTTTGTAATTTATAGTGTGTTTGAATTAAACAGATGAGTTAAAGATGTAGTGTGATTTTTTTGACGCGGTTTATTATTGACATTTTTTTAGATATGCTCATCTCAGGTTCCATTGTAAAGTAAATTGTCTTTCTTTTTGGATATATGACTATTTGAGTTACTTTTTCACGCTCAACGTGGACAAACCTTACTTTCCCTAGGCTTTTGTTGAATTCTTGCCTCATTTTGCGACGTTGTGCTATTTGTTTGCAAAAATGCTCTTCTTCTTTTTGGGATTTAAGCGAGGTTTTACCCTTTTTCATTATTGACTCAAGTATGTTCCCCTTTAGATCTATGACTGCTGCAAATCTCATTCCCGGATCTATGTCGATTATGTCTTCGACGATTTCAAGCAAAGTTGCATGTTTGTACGCATTCAATTTTCTGTAACTTTGAAGGAACCAAATATAATTGGTTTAGCAGATTTTGAAAAACACAGAACAAGATACAAAATTATAGTTGAACGGCAAATCAGTGTCAATTGCAAAATAAGATAAGAAATGTCTTAATTGATCTGGAAAGACGTTCGAGTCTTGAAAGATCAAGAAAAATTATCGTCCAAAAAGACCAAAGAATGCTTGCTATCACCAAGGAGACCGGTGAATTTTTCTTCAAGTTGCTTTTGAGTATGAAGGCAAAACAAGTATTAGAACTTGGCACCTCAGTTGGTTACTCAACTCTTCGGTTTGCGGCCGCATTAAGTGAGAACCACAAAAATTCCAAAATCATCACAATTGAACAAAATCACACTAAAGTTAGGCGCGCAAGACAGAATTTTAGACGCGCAGGTGTAGCAAAACTGATCAAAATTAAGCAAGACAACATACTCGATGTATTAAAAAGCATGCCAAAAATACCAAAGTTTGATTTTGTGTTGATTGACGCAGACAAGGAAAATGCGATAAAGTATTTCGATCTTGTTTTACCCATGACAAAAATCGGTGGAATAATTGCAACAGACAACATGCTGTATCCGCAAAAATACCGCAGATTGATGCGCAAATATGCAACACACATAGCAAAAAAAAGCAACGTACGTACTGTGCTATTACCGTTTGGAAACGGAGAAGAGATCACGATCAGAATACGATAACTAAAGGTCCTTTGCCAACTTTTGTACTTTGGTAGTCTCAGTCTTTAGCTCTTTTTCTAAGATCTTCTTTTTTTGTTTTAGTTGTTTTACTTTGGCAAGTTCTTTTTTCTTGGTAGTCGTAATTGTTTTCTTTTGAGCCCTTATCTGTTTTTCAAGTGCAGTTTTTTCTTTTTTGATGGTTTTTAGCTCTGACTCTGCAAGCTTTATTTGTTGTTCAAGATGAGTGCGTTCTTGAATTATTTTGTCAATTAGTTCTTGCTCTTTATTGATCTGTGAGATGGTAGGGGATGTTTTTTGAAGAATTTGCTTTTGTTCCTGAATTTTTGCAGTAAGTAGTGATTGTTTTTGTTTTGATGCCTCCAGATATTTCTCATAGTTTGAAATTGTTTTTAGCAATTTTTCTTGTTGGGCAAGTCTTGATTTTTCTTTTTTTACCTGTTCTTCAAGATCTTGCTCTTGCGTTTTTGTAGCTTGTATCAGTTTTTCGTGTTCGAGACGAATTGTTTCTAGTTGCACTTTTTCCTCTTTGAGCTTTTGTGCAAGTTTTGCTTGCTCTGTCAGCTTTATTCGTTCTTGTTCTACCTGTCTTGCTATTTCTTCCTCTTCACGTCTTATCTCCGAGTTTATCTTTTCAAACTGGGTTTTTACCTCATAAAGTGCTGTACGTTCAGCTGAGATGTGGTGAGTCAAGCGCGATTGCTCTTCTTGTAACTGAATAATGATAGTGTCTCTTTCTTTTTTTGCTTGTTCAAGCTCGGCTTCTCTTGCCTTTATTTGCTCAACAAGCTTTGCTTGTTCCAGTACTGTTTGGCGTTCTCTTTCGATTTGCTGCTGAAGGCGTTCTTGCTCTATTCTGACCTGTTTTTCAAATTCTTGTCTGTCTAAAATTATCTGCATAAGTTTTGATTGCTCTATTTTGAGGTGTTCTGCCTCTGCTCGTTTATCATCCAGTTTTGTTTGCTCGACTTTGATTTGTTGCTGTATTGTGGCAACATCGTCTTCTTTTTGCCATCCTTTTGGCATGGCACCCCTTCGTATTACCGCTTTTTGTGGAGACGGTGTTTGCAAATTCCCAAGTTGTTCTACCTTCTGGTTTAGAACCGATTCCAAGTTTGCGATTTTTTCATTTGCTAGTTGAATTTGTGATTTTAATGACTCTATTATCTTGGCAGAATCTTGTTTTTTCACAATGCTTTGATAGTCTACTTTTTGGCCAAGTTTGACGTCCAAATATTGTTGATCAGACTTGTATAGGGATCTTCCTTGTCTGACACATTCTAAAATAAATCGTAGTCTACCTACATCACCACTACCAGACTCAATTAACTTTTGAATTTTGGCAGCTATGTTTTCATCCACCTCAGTTTTTTGTGTAATTCCTATTTCTTGGGCAAGTTTTAAATCAAGATATTTTTTGTCAGACGCATACAGTGGTCGGTCTTGGCGTAACATCGACAAGATATGTTTGAGCCTTCCTACGTCTCCCTTGCCAGATTCAATAAGTTTTTCGACAAAAGCCTTGGTTTCTTCAGTGGTTAAAGTCGCCATGCTCTGCACTTTGTGTAATACTACTAGTATTTTAATAACTCACAGATTTTTAGGATTTCAAACGCACGGTTTTTAGCTTAACCCAATCTGAAACTATTTTGGATGATTTGATTACAGTCACTTTGTCAAATAGTAGGCATGTTTTATGCGCAGTTCTTTGACGATTTGCTTTTTTGTGTGAGTATCAAGTTTTTTGTAGACTAGGCTAATATGTGGACTAAACTTGTACGAGTTGCCAAGTACGGCTTTTAGTCTAAAGATAGTCTCTTGTAAATTCTTGTCTTTTTTTATCTCTATGAACAACGTTTTCCACAAATAGTTTGAATAATTTGCACCCGTCGCAGACACCTTCATTTTTGAAAGGTCTGAGCATGTCTTTGCTGCAATGATTGCCTGTTTGTATGTCCTTACACCGCCATACAATGTTATGTGCGGTGCGAAGACAGGCGCGTTGTATTTTTTGCCCAGTTGCCTGATGAGTTTTGATGGATATTTTGCATCATTTGTTGTAGGCTCTAGCCAGATAGAATATGTCATAAGATGTTTTGTGTAACTATTTTGCGATATTCCGGATAGTCAATTGCAGAGTAATCTTGCATGAATTCTTCGGCAAATATTGTATCTTCTTGTGCAGTGAGTAGATGGGCTACCATTGCAGGAACTTTGATTACAGACGGTGCAGATATGTTCTCTATTTTTTCTTGTCCGGTTTTTAGATTTTTTTCGCGGTACTCTATTGTACCAGAGATTATGAAATGTTTTGTATTAAATGTGTGGTAATGCCCACCCCTCGAAAATCCTTTTTTGATTTCAACTATGTTTAGCTTTTTTTTGCCATATTTTAGAAAAATTATCGTACCTCTTGCATCCGAGGTTTGTTTTTCAAATTCTAGATCCATGTTTACTCTGACCTATGCGTTTTGACCCACGTTGATTTTAAGAGTCAAGGTGGGTGACAGGGCCGATGGGTTGTCTATGCTTTCCCACACGAAAATAGTAGCCTCGTATCTTCCTGTTTGCTGTGGAATCCACGATATAGCAGGCGAAAACGACTGTGCTGGAGATAGAGATCCTGTAAGCCATGCCAAAGAAACGGTCACGCCATCTTCGTTTTGAATTTGGACTATGTATGCAAAGTCCTGCCCGATGTCTTGATTATTTGTCAGGTCTGCTGCAATCTGAATTTGTTTGCCTACTTCTACTGTTTTTTCAGGAGTATTACTGACTTGAACTGGAAAATCTTGAGCAAAAACGAGGTTGCCCGTCAACAGGACGACAATTAATAAAATATATTTGAGCATGATTAATTTTGTTAAATGTGACAAATTATTAGTTTTCTTGGTGTTGATGGCTCTCCATGTATTTGAGAGCACATTCAGTAGAGCAATAATTTGATGCTCTGTTGTGATATACCTTACCACAATTCTTACATTTCAATGATTTGCCAAAGTTTGTTTTTTAATAATAAATTTACGACCAATTACCAGAATTGGAAACAGTTTTTGTTTTGTAGGTGGCTGGCAATACTTGCCAGATTTTCCGGCATCAATCCCACCTACTGACAACATACCAGCAGTTTGCTATAAAAATCGGACGTAGAAATTATCCGGGTCCAGAGATGCCGCATTTTGTATAATATTGTTGGTGGTATTCCTCTGCTTTGAAGAATTCTTTTGCTTGCTGAATTTGCGTTACGATTGGTTTTTTGAATCTGTCTGATTTTTCCAGATTTTCTTTTGATTGCTTTGCTATCTTTTCTTGTTCTTCATCATGACAGAATATGACAGAACGATATTGAACTCCTATGTCTGGACCCTGTCTGTTTAGTTGTGTCGGATCATGAGAGTTCCAAAACACATCAAGTAGTTCTTCATACGAGATGATTTGTGGATCGAATTCTACTTGAACCACCTCTGCATGACCTGTTGTGTCAGTGCATACTTGTTCATATGTCGGGTTTTTCAGCCAGCCTCCGCTGTAACCTACGGTCGTATTTGTAACTCCTTTTGTCTTGCGGAAGATATCCTCTACACACCAAAAACAGCCTGCCCCAAATGTGGCTTTCATGAACATATTTTGTGCTAGAGAAATTAAAATGATTGTCCAGATTGTGGCAATTATTGTTAAATAATGCCTCACAACGCAATAATGTGTGAAAAAAATAGGCTACATCATACTAGGAATTTTGGTGCTTGGAAGTTTTGGTCTGCTCGGCTACTTTGTTGGCGAGGGTGTAAAATCAGATGTTGCTCCCAGCACATACGTACCATACCTGCAAAATGACCCAACCGCTGTCGCAGAAGACAACAGTATTAAAATAAACAGCTGAAATTAAAATTTGTTTAATCTTATTCTATAACCATTCATACATCACCAATTGAAACAAAAATTTGTAAGTTAGGTGAAATTTATCACTGTAAGAATTTTCAGAGTTTGTAAAATCAATTTTATATTTTTTAAAAGTGAATTAGAATCATGAGCGTTCAGATTAAGCAAAGGAAGTTGGACAGAATAGCAATGTTTGTCATGTCTGCAGCGGTAATAGGCTTTCTAGTCGGCTTTGCTGTGTCACTGTATTCACCATGACGCAAAATCTATGATCATAGAATGCGCCCAGAATACACTTTGCAGTTTTTTGTTCTTTATCAAAGATTATTTTTCATAGAACCAAACGTCAAACTTTACCAATGGAACACTTAGGTTATCAGGCACCACAATAAGAAGTCCTGCATTTTTACTTACATTTTCACAAGTGTCTGAAAAGCTAGCATAGTTTTTGCCAAAGCAACCATCGTAATGGTTAAATTTGTTGTTTTCATCGTAGTTTTTCTGCTCTTCAATAGACGGTACAAAGTACACATCAAAACCAACTGAACTGTCATTTATCCTCACCGCGTAATCAAAAGAAGTGGTTTCTTTGTCGGTACAAATAGGAATGAACTGTGAATATCCCGATTTTATCTGAGATTCGTGTTCTATTTCGTCTTGTTTACTTTTAATTGGTGTGTACATCGATATGTTTGGATCGGGGCTTTGTTGCAATCCTGCCAAGTATTCTATTTGATGTCTGATGACATCGGCACCAAATCTTGCATAGTGAGGCTCCCAAACATCGTGGCAGTTCGTGTTATCGTGTTGCACCAAAATGTAGGATTTGTTATGAACGTATCTGATCTCATCGACGTTGGTCTCTTTTGTCATTTCCAGCCTGGTCTGTGTAGTTAGTTGTTTGTTTTCTGTCTGACTCCACACGTTTGTTACATCGTACACTATGTTGCTTGGGTAGCTTTTCCATTCTTGTTGCAGGTGAACATAGATTGATTGTTTGTTTATTGCCTGTTGCTGCAAGACAAACGCGCTTGTAATATAATAAGTTACCACTACACCAATTATTACTAGGCCAAGCATGTAAAGTGGTCGCATAAACTGCTTGGAAGATGAGGGGTTTTTGAAAGTTGTCGTCATTACCAGAGCTTGCTCAGATCCGATTCCAGAGATTGGCCTGTCTCATGAAAGTATCGTTGAGATATTTGCGCCAGTCGTTGTGCTCTTTTTTGTGGTATTGTGAGGGTTTGCGTGATTTGAGCAACTTGTATTCTTCGACTAATTTTTTGAGTTCAGATTTTTTCACGAATTTAGTGTATGGCAAATGAAATAATAGATTTTCATTTTTGCGTGTACAATGAATAACAAGGTTTTTTAGGTGACCTTCTTTGATGCAGATACTTGATCGCACAAAAATAAATTGCAATCATATGTGGAGGCGTTACAGCCGCAGCGATAGTAACAGTTTTGATTTTCTACCAAGGAATCCCATCAGTCCAAGTCCCAATAAACACCGGTGAAAAACAAGACATCCCACCCAAGCCCGAAGTATTGCAGACATACAAAATCAATACAGAGTGCGAGCTGATTTACGGTCTTTCGTATGGTGTATACCCAGACAACCAAAAGATTCCTCCAATAGCCATTTCAGAGCTTGTTGAAAAATATCCAGAGCTTGGCCCATGGAAAGACACTCTGTCAAATAATGAGACACGCAAGGCTTTTTTCAGCCAGCCATTGTCTCCAGAATTTAGTAGTGTGCTTGTCACCTCTATTATGGATGATGCATCTATTAATCCTGACCTTAAGGATGTTGCAATGATCCTAACCGATCCTCAGGGAATACAAAAGCTTCGCGAAGACTTTGAGAAATACGAGTGTAAATCATATTTTGATTCAAGGTCAAATCAATAATTCATTGTAGCTTGGTCACTTTTTTTAGGAATCCTTTTGTTTGTGTCAACATCGAATCTACTTTTTTTGCCGAAAGGTACGATGACTTGTACTTGTAATACGAGTCTTGATAGTTCTGCGAGTAAAATAACGAGTCTGCGTCCTTTTGTAACAATTGTGCGTCGTTGAGGTATTTTTTTGCAGACCAAAACGCTGCCCAGGCACGCTCAAGCTCTACTTGCGAGGCCTTGTTTGTGGCAGTTGTGTTCATTAACGAAAGTTCCGTTTTTGTTATTGCGGATTGTGTGGTGTAGAGTTTTTGATCAGAGAGTTTTTGGTATTTTGTGGATTGCACCTTCCAGTTGGCTTGTTTGATTTTGGTAATTGTTGGCTGTTGCTTTGACTTGAGCCATTTTTCATAATGCTCTATTTGCGGATACATAATATCTGATGGGTCGTCACTGTGTGGCAGGCCTATTGCATGACCAAGCTCGTGTTTTGTTATTTCTAGGGCGTAATCGGCTGAGACTAGATTCCATTTCTTTTGCTTAAAGTAACCAAGTGTGATCGTGACTTTAGGCTTGCCGTACTCGTTTACGGTGTTCGTAGTGTAATAACCAAGCTTACCAGAGTCATACTGGCTTGCCCACTCTAGGACAAAATCGGCCTGATCAGCGTGTGACACTTGGACAAATTTTGTTCCAGGAATCCTCTCCTCCCAGTATTTTATGGCCCGTTCAAGCACATCTCCAAAGTTTTTTTGCCAGTGTGGCGGCATTTTCTGCACGTTGATTTTGTATGTATCCGCATAGACGTTTTGCACAAAAATCACGCAGACTGTAATTGCTGCTACTGCAAACAAGTAATTCATGATTTTATTTTATTTGTGGCAAACCCATTTGTATTCTTTTACAATCAAAAAAGCAAACGGATTTCACCTAAATCCCTAATAATTTAATCCAAGTCTTTATCAGTATGTTTTTTCGGAGTTTAGGCGTGAAACGTATTTCCTTATTGCTTGGAGTCATACTCATGTTTGGAATTGCGCAGAATTTTGCAAGTGCTGCGACTGCACCAGACCCGCCTGCAAGTCCAAATGCGGTAGCTGTTACCCCTACACAGATCAACCTATTTTGGTCTGCTCCGGTAAACGATGGTGGCGCGGCAATATCGGGATACAAAATCGAGTACAAAACAGGCTCTGGTTCTTATACTAATTTGGTTCAAAGTACAAGTAACACGTCTTACTCTCATACCGGCCTAACAACCGGCACAACTTATTCTTACAAAATATACGCAATTAATTCAGCTGGAACAAGCATTGCATCGTCTGAGATTTCTTCAACACCTACATCATCATCAACTGGAACAAACCCTGGATCACCAACTGGTCTGATTGCAACAGCAGTATCTCCAACACAGATCAACCTCTACTGGACTGCACCTGCAAACAATGGTGGATACCCCATTACAGGATACAAAATTGAATTCCGTGTTGGTTCTGGGACATACAATACTTTGGTGACAAATACTGCAAATACTGCGACTAGTTATTCACATTCAGATC